>JAYNIS010000009.1:0-22477 GCA_038109325.1 Gammaproteobacteria bacterium
GTGCATTGGATTAAAGCTGAAATGCACGAATACATCTTGAGAAATTGGCGGATCGTCAAAGTGGCGACCACCAAAGCGCAGCGTAAGATGTTCTTCAACTTAAGAAGTGCCAAGAAGAAGTTGGCTTGGTTCACCGCAGATGAAGTGAAAAGTGTCGCAAATGATCTCGGTGTGAGTGAAGACGTCGTTCGTCAAATGGAAGGCCGACTTGCGGCACAAGACATGGCATTTGACGGCTACTCAGATGATGACGATGATCTGTCATTATCTCCTGCGCAGTATCTGGAAGCATCAGATGCTGATCCTGCTGAGATTTTGGAAAAGCGGGATTGGACTCAAGATTCGACTGACCGACTGTATTCAGCGTTGTCAGACTTGGATGATCGAAGCAAAGATATTTTGGCGAGCCGTTGGCTAGCCGATGAAAAAGCTACTCTGCACGAGCTTGCGGGTAAGTATAATGTCTCTGCGGAACGCATTCGTCAGCTCGAGAAGAATGCGATGAAAAAGGTAAAAACAGCGCTCGTTGCTTAAACGAACGGATGTTTTTCGAAAAAGGCCGCTTACGCGGCCTTTTTTATTCAAGGAACACACATGCAAATATCAGTAAATGGGGAGGTTCAGACAATCGGGCCGCAAAGTCTTGAGACTTATCTGTCTGATAAATCACTGCTAGGCCGCCGAATTGCCGTTGAACGTAATGGTGACATTGTCCCGAAATCGCAATTTTCCGAGGTCATACTAGAGGATGGTGATGTACTTGAGATCGTACATGCCATTGGAGGAGGTTAAGTGACAGACACAATTCAAGTCGGTTCATACACGTTGAAATCCCGGTTGCTTGTGGGCACTGGAAAATATCGTGATTTGGATGAGACAGGTCGTGCCATTGAGGCAAGTGGTGCTGATGTGGTCACGATGGCGGTTCGCCGGACCAATTTAGGCCAAAACCCAAACGAACCAAACCTACTGGATGTGATCTCTCCTGATCGCTACACACTTTTACCGAACACTGCCGGTTGCCATACGGCAGAGGATGCGGTGCGAACTTGTCGGCTTGCGCGTGAATTATTGGATGGTCATAACCTTGTGAAGCTTGAGGTCATTTCAAAGTCACGGACATTGTATCCAGATGTTGTCGAAACATTGAGCGCGGCTCGTACCCTTGTCGATGATGGCTTTGAGGTGATGGTGTACACATCGGATGACCCCCTGATTGCACTTGAACTCGAAGCGATTGGTTGTGTTGCTGTGATGCCACTTGGCGCACCGATTGGTTCAGGGCTTGGTTTACAGAATCCATACAACATCCGCGAAATCCTCGATAATTTGAAAGTGCCCGTCATCGTCGATGCTGGGGTAGGAACAGCGTCCGATGCAACTGTGGCCATGGAGCTCGGTTGTGAAGGGGTTTTGATGAATACCGCAATTGCTGAAGCGAAAGATCCAGTCAAAATGGCGCGTGCGATGCGACTTGCTATCGAAAGTGGGCGTCTCGCCTATGAAGCGGGACGGATGCCGAGAAAACGTTATGCAGATGCATCGAGTCCTGAAACCGGTTTGATTGAATGATCGAAGAAGCGAAGAAACGAACGATTCGGAGTTTTGTGCTTCGCGCAGGCCGCATGACCGATGCACAAGATAAGGCCTACCAAACCTTATGGGATGAGTATGGGCTCGTTTGTAACCATCATCGACTCGATCTTCAGAAGACATTTGGACGCGATGCTCCGGTTGTGTTTGAGATCGGTTTTGGCATGGGTGATTCATTGTTAAGTCAAGCGCTGAACGAACCCGAGCGTGATTTTGTTGGCGTCGAAGTTCATAAGCCCGGTGTGGGCCGTTTGATGAACGAGGCCAAAAAGGTGGGTGTCACCAACCTGCGTGTGATCTGCGAAGATGCCGTTGAAGTGCTGTCTGATGGACTGGGGCCTCAGTCACTTGAGGGTGTTCAAATTTATTTCCCGGATCCGTGGCATAAAAAGCGTCATCACAAACGACGTATCGTACAGCCAGACTTCATTAATCTACTCGCGCATCGCGTGCGTTTGGGTGGGTTTTGCCATCTGGCAACTGACTGGGCACCCTACGCTGAATGGATGGTTGAGATATTTAGTCAAAGCGCTGCTTGGCACAACACATCTGAGGATGGAGATTTTGTTCTACGTCCTGAGCGGCGTCCGATCACAAAGTTTGAGAACCGCGGGGAGCGGTTGGGACATGAAGTCTTTGATCTGGTGTATAAGAGAAAAGCCTCAGATCAGCATCTCTAAAATATGATTCAGGTGGCGCCAGCCATGTTCTGAAGCCTGGAAGCGCCCCGGTGTTAGTAGGTTCAATCGATCCGCTTCCATCAAATGTGATGCCCGAAATTCAACCGGATCAAGCCCGGTTCTCTCTTGAAAACGCGCATACGAAATCCCTGATTTCAATCGCAGGCCATTCATCAAACATTCAGCACCGAGATGACCATTTGAGAGTGGATGTTCGGTTGCATGAAAATCAGTGCGGGCGAGGTAATTGGATGGCTGTCTTGTACGTTGCGTGCGAATCACGCCACGTTCGTTTGTGACTTTTCCATGTGCGCCTGCTCCAATCCCTAAGTAATCACCAAACTCCCAGTAATTCAGATTATGCTTCGCTTCTTCGCCTGGCTTGGCAAACGCAGAGACTTCGTAGTGCTGCAGGCCGACGGAGTCGATAATCTCGCTTCCAATCTCTTCGATGACCTCGAGAGTGTCTTCTTCTGGAAGCTTGGGAGGATTTGAATAAAAAGCGGTATTTGGTTCGATCGTGAGTTGGTACCAAGATAGGTGACCGATCTCGAGATCACGGATGATGTTGAGATCTTCGCGGGCAATCGTGGGTGTCTGGTCTGGCGTCCCATGCATGAGATCGACATTGAGCCCGTTAAAGCCGATCGCTTTCGCATGCTCGATCATCGCCACAGCTTGGTCTCTGTCGTGGATGCGACCAAGTGCTTTCAATACGTCCCCGTTAAAGCTTTGAACGCCAATCGATAGGCGATTGATCCCTAAGTCTCGATAACCACTGAGATGCCAAAGATCTAGTGTTCCTGGGTTTGCTTCGAGAGTGATTTCGGTGTCATTGGAGATTAAATCAAGATCTCTGAGACGCTGAAACAGTGGTTGGAGGTGATTTGGTGGAAATAGGCTCGGTGTGCCTCCGCCAAAGAACAATGAGATAAAGGGGGTTGTGCCATAGCGCTCAAGATCGGCGTCTAAATCATGGACTAACGCTTGCCCGTATCTTGCAAAGTCAGGATTAACTTGTTCATGGCTATTAAAGTCACAATAAGGACACTTCCGAATGCACCAGGGAATGTGGATGTAGAGCGCGCGCGGTAGAGAATTCAACTGAGAAGCGATCTGAGTTCGATGACGGCAAGTCCGCGGTGGCTGAGCTGATTCTTTATCTCTGAACCGAGTTCAGCAGCCGTCTTGTTAAGCCCATCAGGAAGAAATACAGGGTCATAACCAAACCCTCCTTCTCCACGAGGTGCATCAATAATTAATCCATGCCATCGCCCAATTACAACAACAGGATCTGGATCGGTAGCATGTTGAACCAGGGCAAGTGCACAAATGTAATGGCATTGCCTATCTGCGCCATTGAGATCCTTCATTCGATCCAGTAACAGACTCAGATTGTCTCGGTCAGATGCATTGCTTCCGGCAAAGCGCGCTGAATACAGACCTGGAGCACCGTCCAGTGCGGGCACAACCAGCCCAGAATCATCTGCCAGAGCTGGAAGTTTTGTGACCGCAGACGCATGGCGAGCTTTTAATAGCGCGTTTTCGATGAAGCTGAGTCCAGTTTCCTCTGGGGAATCGATATCCAGATCAGTTTGAGGAATGACTTTGGTTCCAAAGTCAGAAAAGAGCTTCGAAAACTCATGCAACTTTCCTCTATTTCCGCTGGCTAACACCAGTGTGTTATCAGTCCACATAGACTTGGTGCTTGAAGTTAACATCAATGGCCTTCCCTTTCGCAGGAATGACCTCGAGAACCATTTGGATTTCTTCTTCGCTGGTCACCCGAACAGGAGCAAGGTAATAGATCGCATCTTCACCTTCATCAATCTCACGAAAGGTCAGGGTTTGCGTTTGTCCAAGCAGATTTTTTGAAAAACCCGTCACCGAAGCCGCTACTGCCCCGCGTGCTTGTCCGTCAGGCTGAACTTTCAAGACAACGACGTTAATCAGTGCTTGGCGACGGCTTCGCTCAAAGCCATAGGTTGAGGCTACATCTTGCGTTAAAAAGGTTGACGGAAAGGGTTGGATTTGTACCTCAAACCCCTGCTCCCTCACAATCTCAGTGCCATGCGCGCTGAGTGTCCAACAGCACAAAAGGGCCGCGATGATCTGTCGCATTAAGACTCCTTGGTTAGTCGATAAATGGCAACTTCTCCGAAGAGATTGGGCCAAACTTTTCCAAGCCAAGTGCGTTTTCCAGATAGGTTCGAAGTATCTTTGTCGAGAATGCGAATAGAAAGCGTCAGACAAAGTTCTTCAAAGTCTCGGAATGTCGAGAGATGAATATTTGGTGTGTCATACCAAGGGTTTGGCAGTTGTGGGTTCACAGGCATATGGCCCGCTAGACCCAACTGGACACGGTTCCTGATGTAGGCGAAGTTCGGGAATGTCACAATCGCTTCCCGACCGACCCGTAGCATTTCAGCCAACGCGAGGTCTGGACGGCGAATCGCTTGCAGCGTTTGAGTCATGATGACGGTATCAAATTGCTGATCGCTAAAGTTCGAAAGACCGCGGTTCAAGTCTTGTTGAACCACGCTCAAGCCCAAATCGAGACATGTCGCGATTTTATCCGGATCCAATTCGAGACCGAGCGCCTCAATCGCATGTGTCTCTACTAGTTGCGAAAGCAGTCTTCCATCACCACAGCCGAGGTCGAGAACACGTGAATTCTTGGCGACCCAATCTGGAATTCGATAGGAATGCGAGATCATACGCTACCTCCTCGATCCTGATGCACACGATCCATGAACGCTTTGAAGATCCTTTCATAGGTCGGATCGGGAATCAGGAAAGCATCATGCCCGTGTGCAGATTCGAGTCGCGTATAGCTCACGGGCTTACCAGCCTGAATGAGAGCATCAACAATTTCTTCAGACCGGGATGGAGAAAAGCGCCAATCTGTTGTGAATGAGAGCACCAGAAACTTACACTGGGTTGTGCTCAATACCTGAGGTAACGGGATCGACTCGTTCAGGGTCGGATCAAAATAATCGAGTGCGCGCGTCATGAGAATGTAGGTATTGGCATCAAACCGCCCGCCGAATTGCTCACCCTGATATCTCAGGTATTGCTCAACAGCAAAGTTAACGCCCTTTGCGTCACGGTCCTCACGCGGGAGGCTGCGACCAAATTTCGCGCCCATAGAGACATCAGATAAGTACGTAATATGTCCAACCATCCGTGCGAGACCAACCCCTGATGCTGGGATGACATCGTGGTCAGCATAGTTTCCGTCAAAGAAATTGGGATCTCGCATAATCGCCTGCCGAGCAACTTCATTGAAAGCAATGTTTTGCGCGGTGAGTCGGGGTGCGGCGGCAATAATGGCAGCAGCTTCAACCCGCTCAGGATAGGTGATGGACCACTGCAGCGCCTGCATACCACCAAGCGAGCCGCCGACAATTGCAGCAAACTTGTGGATGCCTAAATGATCGGCAAGACGTGCTTGTGCATGCACCCAATCAAGCACGGTGACTTCTGGAAAAGAAGGCCCGTAGGCGTTGCCGGTCTCAGGATTGATCGATAATGGGCCTGTCGATCCTGAGCAGCCGCCTAAGTTATTAAGGCTAACAACGAAAAATCGATCGGTATCGATACATTTACCTGGACCGATATAGTGATTCCACCAACCCGGTTTATTGGATTCTGATTCGTGATATCCAGCTGCATGATGATCGCCGCTTAACGCATGACAGACTAGGACAGCATTTGACCTATTTGAATCTAAAGTCCCGTACGTCTCGACCATTAGGTCATAGCGCGGCAGAGATCCCCCGCGCTCAAGCGCTAGCGGAGTCTCGAAGGGAATAAGTTCGGGAGTAACAACCCCGAGCGATGTCGTCATTAACTAATTCCAACGAAGAATTGGGCTACTGTCTGTGACATGCCCATCGACCGTGCGGGAGCGCGAATCACCATCGCTTCAAGCAGATTAATCACCACAAATAACAGAATTGGAGATAGATCAAGCCCGCCGAGGTCGGGAACAATTTTTCTAAACGGAGCGAGAAAAGGTTCTGATAACTGATATAAAAGTTCAGCACCTGGATGTGATGCACCTGGGGCTAGCCAGGATAAGATAATCATCCCGAGCAAGGCGTAAAATACGAGGTTAATCATCACGCCAAACACGGATAAAATCGACCAAACGACGAGTTGTGCAATGCCTGGCATCCCGCCGAGTAGAATGAGACAGAGCCCCGCTCCGATCGCTTGGATCACAATGGCTGCGACCAATATCCCAACATTGAAGGATCCAATAGTCGGCAACCCTCTAAATACAGCAGTCAGCGGCGCAGTGAAGCGGTTTACCCCTTGAGAAATTGGGTTATAAAAATTCGCTTGAGCCAGTTGCAACAAGAAGCGAAGGCCTAGTAGCGCCACAATTACTGAGATTGCAGTATTAAGAACGTAAAAAATCAGATTTGCTTCCATGTGACTCCCGTTATCTGACACTTAGCCTAACGTAAATTTTAGGGTGCGTCTTTGGATAGCTCGCCCGCGCGATCTCGGGCAGCAATGAGCGCACGATCGACTAGATCCGCAAAGTCGCCCTCATTGAAAACATTCAGAGCGGCTTCTGTTGTTCCGCCCGGTGACGTGACTCTCTGGCGCAATATATCCGGGCCCACGTCTGATAATTCAACCATGCCAGCGGCGCCTTTTGCTGTTTGGATCACCAAGGCCCTAGCAACATCTGGTGAGAGCCCGAGGCGGATTCCAGTATTGATTAAATTTTCGATCATCAGGAAGAAATAGGCGGGACCAGATCCAGAGACTGCCGTCACAGCGTCAATTGCTTCTTCGTTTGGTACCCACAGTGCTTGGCCGCATGCGTCAAAGATTGTTTGCACAGCTGTTTTGATATCGTCGTCGAGCTCCGAGTCCGATGCTAAGGCCGACATGCCTTCGCCAATCAATGCGGGCGTATTTGGCATGACGCGAACCACTGGATTTCTCGCATCGTTCAACTGTCGGCGAATGCCTCGAATCGTAATGCCCGCCGCTATTGAGATAATGATGTGTGTTTCCTGCAATGAATCAGCAAGGCCAGTAAGCACGTGATCCATGATTTGCGGCTTGACAGCGAGTACAATAAAATCGGTTTGCGCCATCACCGGAGTGCTGTCTTGGAAGCTTGTGATACCCATTGTGGAAAGTGCTTTCCTGCATTCTGGATTTGGATCAGAAACAAGAATATCGCTTGATGATCGACCACTTTTTAGTAGTCCAGCGATAATTGCTTGAGCCATGTTGCCGCCGCCAATAAATCCAATCTGATGGTTCATACCGAGTCCTTT
Organism: Gammaproteobacteria bacterium; assembly: GCA_038109325.1. Lineage (GTDB taxonomy): Bacteria > Pseudomonadota > Gammaproteobacteria > Pseudomonadales > Litorivicinaceae > HIMB30. Next base: position 7,580 of record JAYNIS010000009.1, read on the forward strand.
GGAGGTCGTGCTCCGAAGAGTGCTGTGCCGATTCGCACCATTGTGCTTCCCTCCATCACCGCAAGTCCTAAATCGTTTGTCATACCCATTGAAAGCGTATCAAAGATCTCTTGTGTTGGATGACTGTCTTTCAACTCATCAAACAGGGATTTGAGCGTTTGGTGAGCGCGCTTTAGGTCCTCATCGCCTGCAGGATCTGGGATCGACATTAGGCCGCGTAGTCGTAGATTAGGTAATGCCCAAATAGCTTCAGCTAACTGCTTCAAATTAATCGGAGCGACCCCTGACTTGGTTTCTGCAAGGTCAACATTGACTTGTATGAGAATGTTAAGGGGTTCACCTGTTCGTGCCTCGTTGAGGCGACTCGCTATTTTTTTCCGATCAACTGTGTGTACCCAGTCGAATTCAGTGGCGATGATTTTGGTTTTATTGCTTTGAATATGGCCGATGTAATGCCATTCGATATCAAGATCGCAGAGCGTATGGATCTTCTCTACAGCTTCTTGCACATAGTTTTCACCGAATCGTTTTTGCCCGAGTCGAACAAGTGTTTCAATATCAGACGTGGGTTTCGTTTTCGACACTGCAAGTAAATGAACTGAGCCGACTGTCCGACTTGCTGCGACCTCAGCGTCTCGAATAGAGGATTCGATCTGAGAAAATTGATGGGTCAGTTCAGCAATACGATCCATTGTTACGGGGCGATATGTTGTCCATTAATCCAGGATCCGATCACACGCCCGGGCAACGTTTGTCCCAATAATGGACTATTTGTTCCCGTGCTTAACCAATGATCTTGATCGTAAGTTGTTGAGTCATTTGGATTGAGGAGAACGCAGTCTGCTGGATTACCGAGCTGAATCGTACCAAGTTCTTTTTGGTTAATCACTTGGGCTGCTTTACTCGTCATTGCTGTCAGTGACTGTTCAAATGAGAGTTCACCACTCTGATCGAGTTTGACTAGGAGTTGGATTACGCCTTCAATGAGACTCATTCCTTGTTCGGTTTCTGGAAATGGAGCGAGTTTTGCACCTGTTTCATGTGGTGAGTGATCGGAGACGATTAAATCAATGGTCCCGTCGATGATGCCAGCGATCAGGCCCAGTCGGTCTTCTTCAGTTCTTAATGGGCGCTCAAGATGGAAATTCGGATCAAGATTTAAAACGGCCTGCTCCGAATACAGCAAGTGACTTAAGGTTACGTCACAGGTGATTTGAAGGCCTTTGGCTTTGGCTTCGCGGATACGATTGACTGCTGTTTTGGTCGTGATGCGGGAAAAATGTGCGCTGACACCGGTTGCTTCGACTAAGTCAAGATCCGCGCCGAGACCCAAGGTTTCAGATAATGGTGAATTCAGCGACAGCCCGAGTCCGGTTCCGACCCGTCCCGCGTGCGCACAACCCCCAGCAAAATCCCGTGATTCAGAATCCAGTATCACTCGGATACCCAGGCTTTCTGCATACTTCAGGGCATTAAATTCAATCTTTCGCGAGCTAAATGGGCGATTACCTTGCGCTAGAGCGACACATCCCGCGTCGACAAGAGCTGCCATCTCAGACAAGTGATTGCCGCCGCCACCTTGAGTCAGCATAGCGGTCGGTAGAACTCGGCAATGTCCCGACGCTTTGGCTCGTTCAAGAACAAGGCGAACATCTGCCGGAGAGTCGACCACAGGATCCGTTGTTGGTGTGGCCACTACAGATGTGACTCCGCCAGCAACTGCTGCGCGCGTCTCAGACGCGATTGTTCCCTTATGCTCAAGACCAGGCTCTCTTAAGTTCACTCTGAAGTCGATGAGCCCGGGTATCAGCCAGGCTGCTTTTCCATCGATCTCCGTGGCATCAGTCAGAGCGCTTGGGTCCATGAATACGCCTTGGTCGATACCGATTTCTATCGCGCCATGTAAGGGACTTCCTGGTGAGATGATCTGAATATTTCGGATGATCACACTCACGAGTGACCTCCTTGTTGTGTTGATAATGTCATCGCCATGACCGCCATGCGGATCGCAATTCCATTGGTCACTTGGTCGAGGATGACAGCCTGAGGGCCATCGGCAACTTCATTCGCGATTTCCACACCTCGATTGATCGGACCTGGATGCATCACGATAGCATTATCTTTAGCGAGCTTGAGGCGCGATTCAGTCATTCCGTAGAGATTGAAAAACTCTCTTTCACTTGGCAGCAAAGCGCTGCTCATCCGCTCTTTTTGGAGTCGTAGTAGCACCACAACATCTACGTTAGTTAATCCATCTTCGATTCTATGGAAGCTGCGTACACCCAAATGTTCTAGATCGGAAGGAAGCAAGGTGCCAGGCCCGATTGCTCGAATATCAGGGCATCCCATGCCCCGAAGGCCATGGATTAGGGAGCGAGCAACACGCGAGTGTTTCAGGTCGCCAACAATAGCGACCGACAGATTTGCAGGATCGCCTTTATGCTTTCGGATCGTCATCAAGTCGAGGAGCGCTTGGGTGGGGTGCGCGTGTGTGCCATCACCTGCATTAATGACTGCAATATGTGGAGTTACACGGTTGGCGATGAAGAAGGGGGCTCCACCAGCACTATGTCGAACAACGAAGAGATCTGCCTGCATCGCTTCGAGGTTTTTTAGGGTATCAAACAGAGTTTCGCCTTTGGATGTGGAGCTTGTTCGAATATCGAGCGTGACAACATCAGCGCTCAATCGGTGAGCAGCGATATCAAAGGTTGTTCGAGTGCGCGTTGAGTTCTCAAAAAACAAATTGACAACCGTCTTCCCGCGTAGAAGCGGAACTTTTTTCACGGGCTGTCCCTGTGAAGAAAGAAACGTTTCGGCGGTATCGAGGAGTTCGGTAATGAGAGATTTTGGAAGGCCTTCGGTCGTCAGGAGATGTTTCAATCGTCCGTCTGTTGTGAGCTGGAGCGCAGCTGGACCGTGCATGGCGTTCCTTATTCCGAGACCGGGATCATGAGCGTTAGTGGCTCAGGTCCAGCTAGTTTACACCGTCCGACCCCCTCTTCGCCAAGATATTCTCCAAGGAAAGTTGGTTCGATCGGTAATTCGCGTCCGCCACGGTCGAACAAGATGCCAAGATTGATAGCGCCTGGACGTCCGTAGTCGAAGAGAACATTGAGGGCTGCGCGGATGGTACGGCCTGTGAAAAGTACGTCATCAATGAGTAAGATATTTTCGCCATTTAACTGTTGTGGCATCCGATCTGTCGTTCCCGAGCGCTTGAGCCCGCTGGTCTCGAAATCGTCACGATACAGAGAAATATCTAGGGTGGCAGGTTCATTCCACTGCAAGGCTTCACATAGGCGTGTCGCAACCCAAGCGCCACCAGTGTGAATCCCAACCACTAATGGCGGGTCACCCACGTAGCGATCGCGAACTTGATTGATTAGATTTTGCAAGGCGGTTTCTGTTGCCTTTTGAGATCGGATCTCATGCATGTCGCTCTCCAAGCCAGCGCTCGAGGATAACGCTCGCTGCTGTTGCGTCGAGTTTTCCATCTTGATCGCCCGCTCTTCCTTTGTAAATCAAATGCTCACGTGCTTCACGGGTGCTGTGATACTCATCAATAAATGCCACTTGTACACCAAATCGCCCGTGGATGCGTTGGCCAAATTTTTTCGCCCGTTCAGCCATGTCACTCATAGTTCCGTCTCCATGAAGTGGTAATCCAACGACGACAATATCGGGCTTCCATTCCGCTAAGAGCTTTTCGATGTCTTCCCACTGCGGCGCCCCGTCTTTGGCTGGTAGGGCCATGAGAGGACTGGCTGTTTGGGTCAATGTTTGCCCAGTTGCAACTCCGATGCGTGATAATCCAAAGTCAAAGCCGATAGCCAATGGCATCAGGCGTGGCCTGCACCTTGTGACAATTGAATCGGATCGATGCCGAGCTGAGCCAGTGCGGCACGTTGTCGATCCGCGGTCGGTATTTGAAATATGACATCAGCATCCCAGGGGACATTGATCCATGTATTGGCGGCCATTTCTGATTCCAATTGGCCTTCGGACCACCCTGAGTATCCTAAAATGAAAATTGCATCCCCTTGGTTGAGTGCATCAATAGCCAGTGGCAAGACGTCAGGGCTCGACGCAAGATAGAGTCCCTCGAGTACTTCAACGACGTCATCTGTAATTGGATGGTTGGAGAGTAAGAATCCTCGCTGAGGCTCGACTGGCCCACCGGTCATGACAGGTACATCCGGATCCAGTGCATCTGCCGCCTCAAGACCTAATTGCTCAAATATCTCCTGAACAGAGAACTCGGTTGGCTTATTGACGATAAACCCCATTGCACCGGTTTCGCCATGCTCGCACATGAGTACAAGTGAAGAGTCAAAAACGCCATCTTTGAGGTCTGGCATCGAGACTAAAAATTGGCCGTTAAACAGTGTTTTTCCTGGTTCATCGCTCATGGATTGGATCTCTTTCACGCATGCGTCTGTCCAGTTTAGCTCACTCACCGAAAAGTGTTCTGAAAAAGTCTTGCCCGATCGTAGTTCCTGCTTGTGCATCAATTTCTCGAACACAGGTCGGGCTCGTCACATTGATTTCTGTTAGATGGCCACCGATGACGTCTAGTCCAACAAATAATAACCCGCGGTCGCGCAGCGTTGGACCGACAGTTTCAGCAATTTCTCGCTCACGATCGGAGACGGGCATTGCCACTCCGCGTCCGCCAGCGGCCAGGTTGCCGCGGGTTTCGCCTTGCGACGGAATTCTTGCGAGAACATGCGAGATCGGTTTGCCGTGGAGTACGAGAACGCGCCGGTCACCATCGACGATTTCTGGGCGATATTCTTGCGCCATTACCAGCCGGGACTCGTTTGGAGAAAGAGTCTCTAAGACTGCTCCAAGATTTAAGCCATCAGCAGTGATTCGGAAGATTCCAGAGCCGCCCATCCCATCGAGCGGTTTAAGAATGATGTCGCCCTGTGCCTTTTGGAATTCGCGGATATCTTTGTGTTTTGACGAGACGACCGTTTTTGGCATCAAAGCACTGAATTCGGTTGCAAATAGCTTTTCATTGCAGTCACGAATCGCTTGAGGGTTGTTAACGACTTGCACCCCCTGGTGTTTGGCTCGCTCCAGAATGTGAGTGCCATACAAATATTCGCTATCAAATGGCGGATCAACACGGATTAAAATGACATCTAAGGTGGTTAGCGATGCCCGAACCGGATCGCCTAGGGTGGCAAAATTATCTTTCACGCCATCGGTGACTTTGACCTCTTGCATGATGGCTTTCGCCTCACCGTGATCGAGAGATAGTCCGTTCTTTGGGAGATACACAATCTGATGGCCAAGGTCTTGTGCTGCCAACATCAACGCAAAGCTGGTGTCTTTGTATGGCTTGATGCTCTCGATTGGATCCATCCAGAATCCAATACGTTTGATCTGTGTTCCCACGTTTCTTTCCTAGTATTGGCCGTATTGCTGTCCGAGCAAAGTGAGACCAACAATCGCTGCGGTCTCTGCTCTCAATATTCTGGGGCCAAGTGACATCGGTTTCACCTGCTTTTTTAAAAGAGCGTCGATTTCTGCATCACTAAAGCCACCCTCGGGACCGATTAACAAGAGTGACTCTTGCGCGGAATTGATTTGTACCGAGACCGCTGATGGATGCGCGACGATTGCTTGTTCGGGGAGTGCCAATTCATTGAGGTGCGCCGGCTTGTGAAGGTGAGGGAGCCAGTTGTTTTCAGATTGCTCGCAGGCGCTCACCAGGATTTCCTGCCAATGACTTCGCTTTTTCTCGAGTCGGTCAGCTTTCGGTGCCGAATCCGTGAATTGAGTGATGATAGGCTGAATTTCAGTCACACCCAGTTCGGCCGCCTTCTGTAAGGCCCAGTCAAAACGGTCTGACTTGATTAGTGCAAGGCCAAGCGTGACTGGCAGGCGGTGATCTGGGGCCTCTGAAATATCGAGAATTTGGACAGTTGTCTCACGTTTGCTGATGTCGGTGATGCTTGCGTGGCACACACAGCCATTCCCGTCAAAAAGTTCAATCGTTTGTTCTGTCTTTGCGCGTAAAACGCGTGAGAGGTAGTGATGATTGCGTTCAGATAAAACTACCTCGCCTGCCGCGTGACCGAAGGTGTCCGCATACAGACGAGGGGTTCTCATGGTTAGTACTTGTACGCTTCAGGCTTGAATGGGCCGTCGACTGAAACGCCAATGTACTGTGCTTGTTCTTCTGTCAGCTTAGTGATCACACCACCGAAGCCTTCAACCATGCAGCGCGCAACTTCCTCATCAAGCTGCTTCGGCAGTACCTCAATCTGAATATTGTTCGCCTTTTCTGCTTCAGGAAGTTTTGCGAAGCCACGGTGATACATTTCGATCTGAGCGAGGACTTGGTTTGCAAATGATCCGTCCATGATGCGAGAAGGGTGACCAGTCGCGTTACCTAGATTCACGAGGCGGCCTTCTGCAAGAAGCAACAAGTAGTCGTCATCGGCGTCAGAGCGGAAGACTTGATGCACTTGAGGCTTTACTTCCTCCCAGCGCCAGTTCTTGCGCATATAGGCTGTATCGATTTCATTGTCGAAGTGGCCGATATTACAAACGATCGCGCCCTTCTTCAGGCACTCAAGCATCGCGCTATCGCACACATCGATGTTGCCAGTTGTGGTGACGAGTACATCGGTATCTTCAAGCAGACGCGCATTGATGTCTTTTGCTTGACCTGTTTTCAGGCCATGTTGATACGGGCTAACAACTTCAAATCCGTCCATACAAGCCTGCATCGCACAGATTGGGTCAGATTCTGTGACACGAACAATCATGCCTTCCTGGCGAAGACTCTGTGCAGAGCCCTTGCCTACATCGCCGTAACCGATGACAAGTGCACGCTTGCCTGACAGAAGCATGTCTGTACCGCGCTTAATCGCATCATTAAGCGAGTGACGGCAACCATACTTGTTGTCGTTTTTCGATTTGGTCACTGAATCATTGACGTTGATTGCAGGGATCTTCAGCTCACCGTTATTCAACATTTCCACCAAACGATGGACACCTGTCGTTGTTTCTTCAGTGACACCGTTAATGTGAGCGAGCATCTCTGGATACTTCTCGTGAACCATTGCAGTCAAATCGCCGCCATCATCGAGAAGCATGTTTGCGTCCCAAGGCTTGCCATTTTTCAAAATGGTCTGCTCAACACACCACTCGCCTTCCTCATTGGTTTGACCTTTCCATGCATAGACAGGAATGCCGGCAGCAACCATTGCAGCAGCAGCTTCATCTTGTGTTGAGAAGATGTTGCAAGAGCTCCAGCGAACTTCCGCGCCGAGAGCAACGAGTGTTTCGATGAGTACAGCTGTTTGCACAGTCATGTGGATACAGCCGATGATCTTTGCGCCCTTCAGAGGCTGCTCAGCTGCATATTTGTCACGAAGACGCATCAATGCAGGCATTTCATTTTCAGCCAGACGAATTTCTTTGCGTCCCCAATCTGCTAATGACAGATCTTTGATTTTGTAATCGCCGTTTAATACGTCGTTTGGTAGTGCGCTCATGATGTTGCCTCTCTTTGTTACAGCTTTGCGGCTGCGTCAGCTAGTGCTTGTGCGCGATCCGTGCGCTCCCAAGTTAGATCCAAGTCATCGCGTCCAAAGTGGCCGTAGGCAGCTGTTGGGCGATAAATCGGGCGATTCAGGTCGAGCATGGTTGAGATTGCTCTCGGGCGCAAATCGAAGTGCGCGCGAACCAGCTGGTCCAGTTGTGCGTTGGTGTATTTTGATGTGCCGAATGTTTCAACACGAATCGATGTTGGCTCTGCGACGCCGATTGCGTAAGACACTTGGACTTCGCAACGGTCCGCGAGACCAGCTGCAACCAAGTTTTTCGCAACATAGCGTGCAGCGTAGGCTGCAGAACGGTCGACCTTCGATGGATCTTTTCCTGAGAAGGCGCCACCGCCATGACGCGCCATTCCGCCGTATGTATCGACAATAATTTTACGACCTGTGAGGCCTGCATCACCGACTGGACCGCCAATAACGAAACGACCCGTTGGGTTGATGTGGTATTTGGTTTGATCAGTTAGCCATGCTTCGGGCAACACAGGAGCGATGATGTGTTCTTTGACTTCTCGCTGAAGTTGGTCGAGAGAGACGTCTTCATCGTGCTGGGTTGAGAGCACAACAGCATCAATCCCAACGATGGTGTCGCCATCGTAAGCAAATGTGACCTGACTTTTTGCATCTGGACGAAGATATGGGAGGTCGCCATTTTTACGAACTTCTGCTTGGCGACGAACCAAGTTGTGCGAGTAATGAATTGGAGCAGGCATCAGGCTGTCTGTTTCATTTGTTGCGTAGCCAAACATCAAACCTTGGTCACCAGCACCTTGCTCATGAAATTCTGTTTCATCAACGCCCTGAGCGATGTCTTGTGACTGCTTGCCGATACCGTTCAGTACCGCACATGTGTTGCCATCAAAACCCAGTGATGAATGGTCATAGCCAATATCCAAAACGACTTGGCGGATGATATCTTCGATATCGACCCAAGTGTTGGTGCGTACTTCGCCAGAAACCAGCACCAATCCAGTTTTGACCATTGTCTCGATGCCGGCACGCGTATGTCTGTCATCCGTAATCAGAGCGTCAAGGATCGCATCCGAAATCTGATCAGCCATTTTATCTGGATGGCCTTCAGATACAGATTCTGAGGTGAAATAGGTCAAATCGGTCATTGCAAGTGTCCTGAGTCCGTAAAAGCAAACATAATTGTATAAAGATATCTTTATATGTCAATGTGATGCGAAAATCCTGTCTTGTGGTTCTTGTCAGGTTTCATAACAATGCGTGTTCTAAATTTTTCTCGGTGATTAGAAAGGACGTCATATGACTGACCGCAGGACGCTCGCGAACGCGATTCGATTTCTAAGTATTGATGCCGTGCAGGCAGCCAACTCAGGGCACCCCGGGGCCCCAATGGGGATGGCTGATATTGCCGAAGTCCTGTGGCGAGGAGTACTTCGTCATAACCCAGATAATCCGCAGTGGGCCAACCGAGACCGCTTCGTTTTGTCGAATGGACACGGCTCAATGCTGATCTATTCATTGCTTCATTTAACCGGATACGACGTCACGATCGATGACTTGAAGTCATTTCGCCAGCTTCACTCACGAACTCCAGGTCATCCCGAGTATGGCTACACAGCTGGCGTTGAGACGACAACGGGGCCGTTGGGTCAGGGGCTAGCCAATGCGGTAGGGATGGCTCTCGCTGAGAGAACTCTGGCTGCTCAGTTCAACCGAGACCAGTTTCCGATTGTTGATCATTACACCTATTGTTTCGCAGGCGATGGCTGCTTGATGGAGGGAGTGAGTCATGAGGCCTGTTCGCTTGCCGGTACTTTGGGCCTTGGTAAGTTAATCGTTTTCTATGATGACAACGGTATCTCGATCGATGGTGATGTGCGCGGATGGTTTAGCGATGACACGCCGGCCCGGTTCGAGTCATATGGATGGCAGGTAATTCGTGGTGTCGATGGACATGACGCTACAGAAGTTGAAACAGCATTAAAAACCGCTCGCCAGGACACTTCGCGCCCGACCCTCGTTTGTTGCAGGACTGTGATTGGTTTTGGGTCGCCAAATCTTGCAGGGAGTGAGAAAACGCACGGAGCTCCACTTGGGGACACCGAGATTCAGGCAACGCGCGAGGCAATGAGTTGGAACTACGGTCCGTTTGAGATTCCTGCCGATATCCAATCAGCATGGAATGCAAGAGAGCAAGGCACCAAAGCACAGGCTGAATGGGATCAGCTGTTTGCAGCTTATCAAAAGCAGTATCCAGATTTGGCGTCCGAGTTCGCACGTCGTATCCAAGGTGATCTCCCTCAGAATGCGATTACCGCTTTCGATGATGCGATTGCCGAAACGCAATCAGAGTCTCCGAAACTTGCCACTCGGAAAGCCTCGCAGAATGCAATTGAAGTGGTTGCGAAGCTCTTCCCAGAAACATTGGGTGGCTCTGCCGATTTAGGGCATTCAAACCTAACCGTGTGGCCAGAATGTCAGGCAAACAGTCAAGACAACCCGGGTGGAAACTATATTCACTATGGCGTGCGTGAGTTCGGCATGTGCGCACTCATGAACGGAATCGCTCTACACGGCGGTTTCCTGCCTTTTGGCGGAACTTTCCTTATCTTCATGGAGTACGCCCGTAACGCTGTACGGATGGCTGCTTTAATGAAGCAACGTGTCATCTATGTCTTTACCCATGATTCGATTGGTCTCGGTGAAGATGGACCAACACACCAACCGATTGAGCAGCTTGCAAGCTTGCGATCGACCCCAGGTTTGGAGACTTGGCGTCCATGCGATACCACGGAAACCTTTGTCGCGTGGAAAGAAGCTGTCAGCTATCAGGGGCCGACCGCACTTGCTTTGTCGCGCCAGGGGCTCGCAAACCAGCCGCGTGATGGACAACAGGTCGCAGACATCGCTCGTGGTGGTTATGTGTTGAAAAAAGAGACATCCGCACTTGAGTTGATCTTGATTGCCACGGGTTCTGAGGTTGAATTAGCTGTGGCGGCTGCAGAGTCACTTGGTGGTGGGGTTCGAGTCGTATCGATGCCATCGACTAGCCGATTTGATCAGCAAGACGCAGCTTTCCGCGAGTCTGTGCTCCCCGCAGCCTGTACCAAGCGGTTAGCGATTGAAGCGGGTCACCCAGATGGTTGGTACAAGTATGTGGGATTGAACGGCGATGTCACAGGTATGCAAACTTTTGGCGAGTCGGGTCCTGGTGGTGAGGTGATGAAGCACTTCGGGTTCACGGTCGACCATGTCGTAAGCAAGGCAAAGGCGCTCTAATTGGCCTGGCGACTTGGAATCAATGGTTATGGCCGGATAGGTCGGTGCGTTGTGCGCGCATTGGCCGAGCGAGGTCTTTTTGACCGCATCCAGCCGGTTTTGATCAATGATCCGGCAGATGCCGAGAGCTTGGTGCACCTGACACATTACGATTCGACCCATGGACGATCGGGGCGTTTGTTCCAAAACGACCCGACGGGCGGTTATCTGCTGAATGGCCGTTCGATCGCGCTAACGCAGTCACCGACACCTGGAGCAATCGACTATCAAAAGATACCGGTCGATGTTGTTTTGGAAAGTTCGGGCCGCTTCGCCAACAGGGAATCAGCGGACGCGCACATTATTGGGGGTGCACCGCGGGTTCTCATCGGTGCCCCTGGAGGCCCTGATGTGGACCTGACGGTTGTTTATGGCCTGAATCACAATAGCCTGCATGATTCTCATCAGGTTGTGTCTGCGGCGAGTTGTACGACCAACTGCCTCGCGCTGGGCTTGTCCGGTTTGACCCGGTCGGTTGATATCGAACGCGGCTTCTATACAACAATTCATGCGATCACCAATGATCAAGTTTTGATCGATAGTGCGCACCGTGATCTGCGTCGTGGGCGCTCCGCTAATAGTTCGATGATTCCGACGAGTACGAATGCGATTCAGGCGTTGGAATGGGTCATGCCGGAGCTGTCCAACCGTATTCAAGGATTTTCGATGCGCGTGCCCACGCAAAATGTGTCGTGTGTGGATCTCACAGTGGAATTTAGTCGCGAAGTGACAGAGACCGAGATTATGGATGCGATGCATCAGTGGTCTCAAATTCAGGGCGGATTGTTCGCTGTCAATGAGGAACCGCTTGTTTCAATTGATTTTAATCATCATCCGGCATCATCGATCTTTGATGCGACGCAGTTGATGGTCAATGGGCGACTGGCGAAGTTACTCTTTTGGTATGACAACGAATGGGGATACTCCAATCGTGTCATCGATTTATTACTGCATTGGCAGTCAATTTCTCGGGATATGATCAAATGATTAAAACCATGTCTGATTTGAACATCCAAGGAAAGCGGGTATTGGTTCGTCAGGATTTAAACGTTCCAGTCAGAGATGGCCAAGTGACATCGACAGCGCGCATTGATGCTGCATGCCCAACGCTTCAAGCGCTGCTTGCGCAAGGTGCAAAAGTGGCTGTGATGAGTCACTTAGGTCGCCCTGAAGAAGGTGTTTGTGAACCGGAATTCAGTTTGGCGCCTGTTGCGAAAACGTTATCTGACAAGTTGGGCAGAAAAGTCCCTCTCGTTACAGACTGGATCGATGGCTTTGATCAGACCGATGACTTGGTGCTGCTCGAGAACGTGCGGTATCTCAAAGGCGAGAAAAAAGATGATGAGGCGCTAGCCAAGAAAATGGCCTCTTTGTGCGATGTGTATTTAATGGATGCATTCGGAACGGCACACCGCGCACAGGCGTCCACGCATGGTGTCGGTCGATTTGCTCCTGAAGTGGCTGCAGGTCCATTGATGGCAGCCGAGCTTGATGCCCTAGGCAAAGCGCTCGCAAATCCAAAGCGCCCGGCAGTTGCCATCGTGGGCGGTTCTAAAGTGTCGACTAAGCTCGATGTGTTAACAGAGCTTGCAAACCAAGTGGATCAAATCGTTGTTGGCGGTGGGATTGCCAACACCTTCTTAGCAGCGGCGGGTTTTCCTGTGGGTAAATCCTTGATGGAAGCGGACTTGATCGATACTGCCAAAGCATTGATGTCAAAAGTCAATGTTCCGTTACCTGTCGATGTTGTCGTTGCCACCGAGTTTTCTGCTGATGCGACGGCAACAGTTAAGCGAGTTGAAGATGTTGCTGATGACGACATGATCCTTGATGTGGGGCCAGATACGCAGGCCTCGTACCAAGGCATGATGGCATCTGCCAAGACAATCTTGTGGAATGGTCCGGTTGGCGTATTTGAATTCCCTCAGTTTGAAGGTGGGACACGTGCGCTTTCGATGGCGATTGCTGCGAGTGATGGGTTTAGTCTCGCTGGCGGCGGTGACACCTTGGCAGCGATTGATCAGTTTGGAATTGCTGGTCAAATAAGTTATATCTCAACCGGGGGTGGTGCCTTCCTGGAGTTTGTTGAAGGAAAAGAGCTTCCGGCGGTTCAAATGTTGAAATCAAGAAACGATTCATAAGGAGTCTCCATGGCATTAATCAGTTTGCGCCAGCTGCTAGACCATGCTGCTGAGCAGGGCTACGGCGTTCCAGCATTCAATGTAAACAACCTCGAGCAGATGCGCGCAATCATGGAGGCCGCAAATGCGGTGGATGCACCTGTCATCGTCCAAGCCTCCGCTGGCGCACGAAAATACGCCGGCAGCCGGTTTTTGAGTCATCTCATCGAAGCGGCCATTGAAGAGTTTCCCCATATCCCGGTATGCATGCATCAGGACCACGGAGCATCGCCCGATGTCTGTCAGCAATCCATACAATTGGGCTTTTCTTCGGTCATGATGGATGGCTCGTTAATGCCTGATCAGAAAACGCCTGCGAGCTATGACTATAACGTTGAGGTGACTTTATTAACGACGCGGATGGCGCATGCTTGCGGTGTCTCAGTTGAGGGTGAGCTTGGATGTCTGGGCTCGCTTGAGACTGGGCAAGCTGGTGAAGAGGATGGTGTTGGCGCAGAAGGGACCTTGTCGCATGATCAGATGCTGACTGATCCTGATGAGGCTGCTGACTTTGTCAAAGCGACTCAGGTTGATGCACTGGCTATTGCTATTGGGACGTCTCATGGCGCCTACAAGTTCACGCGACCACCGACTGGAGACATTCTTGCGATCGATCGGATTAAGGCGATCCATGAACGGATTCCAGATACGCATCTGGTGATGCATGGTTCGAGTTCGGTTCCTCAGGACTGGCTTGCTGTCATTAATGAGTTCGGTGGCGAAATCCCAGAAACTTATGGTGTTCCAGTCGAGGAGATTCAGGAAGGCATTAAGCACGGCGTTCGCAAGGTGAATATCGATACGGATTTACGTTTGGCATCGACGGGTGCGATACGTCGTTACCTGTCGAAAAATCCAGCTGAATTCGATCCGCGGAAATACTTTAAAGAAGCAACGAAAGCGATGGGTGATATTGTGAAGGCGCGTTATGAAGCTTTTGGCTGTGTGGGTCAGGCCTCAAAGATCAAAGTGGTCGGTCTTGAAGCGATGGCTGCCCGGTATTCCGTAGGCGAATTGGATCCAAGGATTTCGTGATTAATCTAGAGGATCCTTGAGGCTCTCTTGCCGGTTTGCGACCCCGGGACCGGGGTTGCTATCGAACCGAAGCTGTTAAAACAAAACTCGGCGACGAATTGTTCCTTCGATTTCAGATAATTTCTGGAGCGCCATATCTGAGTAGTCTCGGTCCACGTCGATAACGACATAGCCAATCTTATCTGTTGTTTGCAGGAACTGAGAGCCAATATTGATCTGATTCTCTGCAAAGATTGAGTTGATTGCAGAGAGCACGCCCGGACGGTTTTCATGCACGTGCAAAAGCCGGTGGTGATTTGGATGTGGAGGTAACGCAACCTCTGGGAAGTTCACGCTTGTGAGTGTTGATCCGTTGTCTGAGTAACGAACAAGCTTCTCAGCGACCTCAACACCGATGTTTTCTTGTGCTTCTTGCGTTGACCCACCGATATGAGGTGTCAGGATCGCATTATCAAAACCCCGCAATGGCGAGATGAACTCGTCATTGTTCGATTTTGGCTCCTTCGGGAACACGTCGATCGCCGTACCAAGCAGGTGCTTCTCTTCAAGCGCTTTCGTGAGTGCATCGATATCTACTACCGTGCCACGTGACGCGTTAATCAGGATGCTCTTTGGCTTCATCTGACTGATGCGCTCTTGATCCATCAAGTTACGTGTTGATGGGAGGTCTGGTACGTGGAGCGTCACGATGTCTGCCTGGCCGAGGAGCCCTTCAAGTGACGGAATCTGTGATGCGTTACCGAGCGGGAGTTTCGACACAACATCATAGAAAATCACGCGCATGCCGAGGCTTTCGGCAAGTACCGAAAGCTGTG
>JAYNIS010000010.1:0-11359 GCA_038109325.1 Gammaproteobacteria bacterium
CGACCTGGCTAACGAGCTTTAAGGGGGCACCGATGGCAGAACTCACCACGATTGCTCGACCTTACGCGAAGGCAATATTCGCTCATGCGACAGCAGTAAAAGCTGAAGCAGCGTGGAGCACTTTGCTGCAAAAAGCTGCTGCGATCGCTGCTGATGAAGCGATGGTTCAAGTACTTAAGAATCCAGCCGTCAAAGGCGATACAAAATGCGAGATTCTTGCGGACTTGACCAAGGATGTGACAGTGAACGGTGCAGACGCATTGATGGAGGCGTTGGCGCATTATGGGCGTCTTCTGGCTCTGCCTGCGATTGCGACAGAATTTGAAACTCTTTTGGCTCAGGGCCAACAGGCTTTGGAAGTGACAGTCACGAGTGCATTTCCACTGGAGGCTGACGAGGTTCAACTTCTGGAGTCTAAGTTGAAAGCGCGATATGCGGGCAAATCCATTCGTGTTGAGACTGCCGTGGATCAATCGTTGATTGGCGGTTTCGAGATTAGATCGAGTGACACTGTAATTGACGCGACGGTTCGTGGACGGCTTTCAAAGATAGCCGAATCCCTGACCGCTTAAGCAAAGAGAATTTGAAAGGAAAGTTTCATGGATCAATTGAATCCTTCTGAGATCAGCGAACTGATCAAACAGCGAATTGCAAAAGCCGATATCGCTGTATCAGCAAAGAATGAAGGAACGATCGTATCCGTCTCAGACGGTATCGTTCGCATCTACGGCCTTGCCGACGTCATGTACGGCGAGATGATTGAATTTGAAGGTGGTGTCTACGGCATGGCACTTAACCTGGAGCGCGACTCTGTTGGTGCTGTTGTACTTGGCGACTATCAGAAGCTTGCTGAAGGGCAGACGGCTCGTTGTACCGGCCGAATCTTGGAAGTGCCCGTAGGTAACGGCCTGCTTGGTCGCGTCGTTGATGCGCTTGGAAACCCAATTGATGGTAAAGGCGATGTCGACTCGGATGGCACTGATGCGATTGAAAAAGTTGCACCAGGCGTTATTGCTCGTCAGTCAGTTGACCAGCCAGTCCAGACAGGATTGAAAGCAATCGACTCCATGGTTCCGATCGGTCGTGGCCAGCGCGAGTTGATTATCGGTGACCGTCAGACCGGAAAAACCGCCGTCGCAATTGATGCGATCATCAATCAGAAAGGTACAGGCGTAAAATGTATCTATGTCGCGATCGGTCAAAAGCAATCGTCAATTGCATCAGTCGTTCGTAAGCTCGAAGAACACGGCGCTTTAGATCATACAATCGTCGTCGCGGCTGGTGCGGCTGATCCTGCGGCTATGCAGTTCTTGGCTCCGTTTTCGGGTTGCACGATGGGTGAATATTTTCGTGACCGTGGCGAAGATGCTTTGATCGTATATGACGATCTGTCAAAGCAGGCTGTTGCTTATCGCCAAATCTCACTGTTGCTGCGTCGTCCACCAGGACGAGAAGCTTACCCAGGTGACGTATTCTACTTGCATTCACGTCTACTCGAACGTGCTGCGCGAGTGAACCCTGATTATGTCGAGCAGTTCACGGGCGGTAAGGTGAAAGGAAAGACGGGCTCGTTGACCGCGCTTCCAATCATTGAGACGCAAGCTGGTGACGTGTCAGCGTTCGTACCAACCAACGTTATTTCTATCACCGACGGTCAGATCTTCCTTGAGACCAACCTGTTCAACTCTGGTATTCGTCCGGCGATGAACGCGGGCATCTCGGTATCTCGAGTAGGTGGTGCGGCTCAGACCAAAATTGTCAAGAAACTAGGCGGCGGTATTCGTTTGGCACTGGCGCAGTATCGCGAATTGGCAGCTTTTTCCCAGTTTGCATCGGATCTTGATGATGCGACACGTAAACAGTTAGAGCATGGTCAGCGCGTGACAGAGCTAATGAAGCAGAAGCAGTATAGTCCGCTCTCGGTCGCTGAGATGGGCATTGTTTTGTTCGTGGCAAACGAAGGTTTCTTGGATGACGTTGACGTGTCCAAAGTTGTCGCATTCGAAGCAGCGCTTCTTGATTTCTTTAATTCTGAGCATGCTGCGTTACGTGACGAAATTAACGAGTCAGGTAACTACGATGACGAGATTGCGGCAAAGTTTAAGACTTGTGTCGAGTCCTTCAAATCATCACGGACCTACTA
Organism: Gammaproteobacteria bacterium; assembly: GCA_038109325.1. GTDB lineage: Bacteria > Pseudomonadota > Gammaproteobacteria > Pseudomonadales > Litorivicinaceae > HIMB30. The sequence continues at coordinate 2,144 of JAYNIS010000010.1, forward strand.
AGTCCGGATAGGAGAGGGGACAGGCATGGCAATCGGAAAGGAAATTCGCACCCAGATAGGCAGCATCAAAAACACTCAGAAGATTACGAGTGCGATGCAACTAGTTGCGGCCTCAAAGATGCGTAGGGCCCAGGAGCGCATGGGTGCGACCCGCCCTTATGCGGAGCGTATTTTGGAAGTCATTGGCCACTTGGCTTATGCGAACCCTGAGTACAATCATTTTTACCTAGATGAGCGTGACGTGAGGCGGGTCGGATACATTGTTGTATCGACTGACCGCGGTCTTTGCGGTGGATTGAACGCGAACCTATTCAAAAAGGTCGTTGCTGAACTCGGCGCACATCATGGAAACGGGGTGGAAGTTGATCTAGCGGTGATTGGATCAAAAGCGGTTAGCTTTTTCCGTAGTTTTGGCGGAAACGTTGTTGCAACCGCGGGGCATGTTGGCGACCAACCAACCGTCGCTGACTTAATCGGCAGCGTGAAGGTCATGATGGATGCTTACGAACAGGGCAAGATCGACCGCTTGCATGTGGTCTACAACCACTTTGTTAATACGATGACCCAGACGCCAACAGTGCAGCAGCTGTTACCTTTACCAAAAGATAAACAAGAAGACCTGTCCGAAAATATGGGGGCGCACTGGGATTATATTTATGAACCTGACGCGCGAGAAGTGCTCGATGCCTTGCTTGCCAGATACGTAGAGTCATTGGTTTATCAGTCGGTGGTTGAAAATTTGGCGTGTGAGCAGGCGGCCCGAATGGTGGCCATGAAAGCCGCGACCGATAACGCAGGTCAGTTGATTGATGATCTAGAGCTTGTTTACAACAAAGCGCGTCAGGCAGCGATTACACAAGAAATTTCAGAAATTGTTGGCGGTGCTGCGGCACTGTAAAAACGGATTGTTTTAGGAGAAATACGATGAGTAGTGGAAAGATTGTCCAGATCATCGGCGCGGTTATCGACGTCGAGTTCTCGCGTGAATCAGTTCCTCAGGTTTATGATGCCCTGAACGTAGAAGGGAAGCCGATCGTTCTTGAGGTACAGCAGCAGCTTGGTGACGGGATCGTTCGTACGATCGCGATGGGTTCCACAGAGGGTTTGTCACGTGGCCTAGAGGTAACTAATACGAACGCTGCGATTTTGGTTCCGGTTGGTAAAGAGACTCTCGGCCGAATTATGGACGTACTGGGTAACCCAATCGACGAGAAGGGCGATATTGGCGAGCAGGCCCGGATGCCTATCCACAGGAAGGCACCAACATTCGCTGAACAGGCGGCCTCGACAGAGTTGCTGGAGACCGGCATCAAAGTGATTGACTTGGTCGCACCATTCGCTAAAGGCGGTAAGGTTGGATTGTTCGGTGGCGCCGGTGTTGGGAAGACCGTCAACATGATGGAACTTATCCGTAACATCGCTATTGAACACTCGGGCTATTCTGTATTCGCTGGCGTTGGTGAACGGACTCGTGAGGGAAATGACTTCTATCATGAAATGACCGAATCGAACGTACTTGATAAAGTATCGCTGGTCTATGGTCAGATGAACGAGCCACCAGGAAACCGCCTTCGCGTTGCGCTGACCGGTTTGACGATGGCTGAGTACTTCCGTGATGAAGGCCGTGACGTGCTTCTGTTCGTTGACAACATTTATCGTTATACCCTTGCCGGTACTGAAGTCTCCGCCCTGCTTGGCCGTATGCCATCAGCGGTAGGTTATCAGCCAACACTGGGTGAAGAGATGGGCGTCCTTCAGGAGCGGATTACGTCAACTAAGACAGGTTCGATCACGTCGATACAGGCGGTTTACGTCCCTGCCGATGATTTGACCGACCCGTCACCAGCAACAACGTTTGCCCACCTGGATGCGACCGTCGTATTGAGCCGTAACATCGCGGCCCTTGGCATCTACCCTGCGGTTGATCCATTGGACTCTACCTCACGTCAGCTGGATCCGCTCGTTATTGGCCAAGAACACTATGATGTCGCGCGTAACGTTCAGTCGATCCTGCAGCGCTACAAAGAGCTGAAAGATATCATTGCGATTTTGGGAATGGATGAATTGTCTGAAGAAGACAAGATGACTGTTTCTCGCGCTCGCAAGATGGAGCGCTTCTTGTCACAGCCGTTCTTCGTTGCTGAGGTTTTCACAGGATCCCCAGGTAAGTATGTTTCTTTAAAGGATACGATCCGTGGATTCCAGGGTATCCTGAACGGTGAGTACGACCATCTTCCAGAACAGGCGTTCTATATGGTTGGCGGTATCGATGAAGCAGTTGAGAAGGCGAAGAGTCTCTAAGGGGTTCTCTAATGGCACACACTATAAAGTGCAAAATCGTATCAGCTGAGAAGGCCCTCTACGAAGGTGAGGTGCAAATGGTTATCGCTTCGGGGGAGCTAGGTGATCTCGGTATTACACCGGGACACGCCCCGTTGATTACTTCGCTTAAGCCGGGCCCAGTCCGTCTAGTGTTTGAAGGCAATGAAGATGATCTGTTCTTCGTCTCAGGCGGATTCCTTGAAGTGATTCCATCACAGGTCACAGTCCTGGCCGATACAGCGGAGCGCGCAGAAAACTTGGATGAGGCGGCAGCGCTTCAGGCCCAAGAAGAGGCGAAGCGTCTGCTTGATGAGCAGAATTCTGAGTTCGATTATTCGCGAGCCGCGGCTGAGATGGCCGAGGCAGTTGCGCGATTACGCGTAATTGAACAGCTGCGTCGACGCCGTGCTTAATATCGTCATTCTGGCTGCCGGTAAAGGTAGCCGGATGCACTCTTCCTACCCAAAAGTCCTGCACGAGCTAGCAGGCGTGCCACTCCTCGGACATGCTATTGCGGTAGCCAAATCGTTGGTCGAAAAATATGGTGGACGGATCCGGGTGGTGACTGGTCACGGATCTGATCAGGTCGACCCCTTAGTCGCTGAGTATGGGGCAGAAGTTGTTCATCAACACGAGCAGTTGGGTACAGGCCACGCGCTTCAAATCGCGATGGAAGGGCTGGGTTCTGATGGTCAGACGCTCGTATTATATGGTGATGTTCCGTTGATTACTGAAACGGATATTGAGCCCCTTATTTCAGCTGGGAACACCAATCTAGCGTTGTTAACGGCTACGGTTAGTGACCCCACTGGCTATGGTCGGATCGTTCGCGACCCCAGCGGTGACGTTGTCGCAATCGTTGAGGATCGCGATGCCTCTGAGAGTGAGCGGACGATCTGTGAGATCAATAGTGGCATTTATGCGGCACCAACCTCCCTATTTCAGGAGCTTTTGCCGCTGTTAACCAATGTGAACTCCCAAAATGAGTATTACCTAACCGATTGTGTTCGATTAAGTGTCAGTTCGGGCCGAAAGGTGTCTGGAGTTGAGGGTGCCATCACTGCGACTATGGGAGTCAACGATCGTTCGCAACTCGCCGAACTTAATCAGCTTCTCCAAAAGAAACGCAGGGACACATTAATGACTGCTGGGGTCACACTAATTGACCCTGATACGGTTCACCTAAACGGCACCGATATCGATATTCAGCCAGATACTATTATTGAACCTAATGTCACCTTGAACTCGCCTGTCTCGATTGGTTCAAATGTTCGAATTGGATTCGGCTCGCACTTGACAGACGTTGTCATCGGCGCAAATACAGTGATAAAGCCATATTCAGTTGTTGAGTCAGCAACGATTGGATGTGACGCCCAAATAGGCCCATTTACTCGCCTAAGACCGGGCACCGAACTTTCAGATGCCACCCACGTTGGCAATTTCTGCGAGACTAAAAATGCCAAAGTGGGCCGAGGATCGAAGATTAACCATTTATCGTATGTTGGGGATGCCATCCTCGGCCAACGCGTTAACGTAGGCGCGGGCACGATTACCTGTAATTATGACGGTGCGTACAAGCACCAGACGAATCTCGGCAATGATGTCTTTATCGGATCAAACACCAGTCTAATCGCACCGGTAATCCTCGGTGATGGTGTGACAACCGGAGCCGGATCTGTGATCACGAACGATGTTGAGCCACAAAATCTTGCGCTAGCCAGAAGTAAACAAATTAATATCCCTGGCTATCAAAGGCCAAAGAAAACCAAGGACTAATGCATGTGTGGCATTGTCGCAGCAATCGCTGAACGCCCAGTTCAATCAATCCTGATCGAAGGCCTGAAACGACTCGAATATCGGGGATATGATTCAGCCGGCGTAGCGACCTTGGCCAATGGCCGCATCGAACGAACACGTGCGGAAGGAAAAGTTGCTGAACTTGAGGCGCTGCTTGTCGATTCTCGGGCGAACCAAGGCATCGCTCATACTCGCTGGGCCACTCACGGTGTTCCGAGTGTGCGGAATGCGCATCCGCATCAGTCCGGGCGCTTCGCAGTTGTTCACAATGGAATCATCGAGAACTTTGAAGGACTAAAGCGTGAACTCGCTAATGCTGGGTATACCTTTGATTCCGATACCGATACGGAAACAGTTGCACATCTTCTTCATCATTTGAGCCAAACACATCATACTTTCGATGACATCGTGGCCGCGACTATTGAGCGTCTGGACGGCGCCTTTGCACTCGCGATCCTTGATGAACAGACACCAGGTGTTTTGTGGGTGGCGCGCCAGGGTAGCCCCCTCGTTATCGGTGTTGGTCATGGCGAGCACTTTGTGGGATCAGATCAACTCGCACTTCTTCATGTTACCGATCGATTTATTTTTTTAGATGAGGCTGATTCAGCCAGGCTCACATCTCATACACTCGAGATATTTGACGGTAACCATCAGCCCGTCAGTCGGCCGATCGTTCAAGCTACCGCTTCAAGTGAACAGGCATCAAAGGGCCAGTATCGTCATTTCATGGCGAAAGAGATTCATGAGCAGCCGCACGCGATCTCAGCAACTCTACAAGGACGTTTAGGGAAAGACCGGATACTCACTGGCATATTGGGCCCAAACGGTGATCAGTTGATAGCAAAAGCAGAGGCCGTGCAAATTGTTGCCTGTGGAACGAGTTATCACGCAGGCCTGGTTGCCAAATATTGGATCGAGAGCCTCGTCGGCGTTCCTTGCCAAGTGGAGATAGCGAGTGAATACCGATATCGAAAGGTGGTGACACTGCCGAACACATTGTGGATCGCAATTTCGCAATCTGGTGAGACGGCAGATGTATTGTCTGCGCTTCGCCACATCGATCGAACCCATGTATTGGCCACGCTCGCTATTTGTAATGTGGCTACATCGAGCCTTGTCCGAGAGACTGATCTAGCGCTATTAACCAAGGCGGGTCCAGAGATTGGGGTTGCGAGCACGAAAGCATTTACCACACAGCTTGCTGTTTTGTTGCTCCTGTCAGGATTGATCGCGAAAAACCAACAGGTACCGGATTTCACTGAGGCGACGTTTGTGAAGACGTTGCAGCAGCTTCCATCACTTCTCGAGGAAGTTCTAGCTATTGAGCCTCAGATTAAAAATATTTCTGAGGAGTTTATCGATAAGCAGCACACGTTATTTTTAGGCCGCGCGACGATGAATCCGATAGCGATGGAAGGCGCACTAAAGCTTAAAGAGCTGTCGTACATACATGCCGAAGCGTATCCAGCGGGCGAGTTGAAACACGGGCCCTTAGCGCTTGTTGATGAAACCATGCCTGTCGTTGCGGTCGCTCCGAACGATGAGCTTGTCGAAAAGCTTCGGTCTAATCTTTCAGAGGTTAAAGCGCGTGGCGGTCAGTTGATCGTTTTCGCTGATTTTGCGATTGCAAATGAAGCGTCGGATGAGATCACTCAGTGCGTGATACCACCAACTGATCCGCTTCTTGCGCCGATTGTGTTTACGTTACCGTTACAGTTACTTGCTTATCACGTAGCGGTGCTTCGAGGCACTGACATCGATCAACCCCGTAACTTAGCTAAGTCGGTTACTGTGGAATAGTTTGAGAATAATATATGGTGATAATTACAAACTGTTCTTTAAGTACAGTTGCACCATACAAACTAAACGATTAGGAATCTTTGGGTTGAATGATGATCGTTTAGATCGTCTCAAACTCATTAAACAACTTTCAGACAGAGGAATGTCTACAGTAGACATCACCGACTATCTAAACCGACACAACATCAAAACACCCAAAGGACTTACCTACTATCCAAAATTGGTCTGGGTAACTTTGTCCAAATACAAAAGAAGGTTGGAGCGGGATAATCAAATCGAGAGATTATCAACAACTAAATCTCTGCTCATCGGATACCGAATAAAACGCTGATGGAATTTGTGGTTATGCGTAATGTGAACAAAATACTGATCTGACAGTGTTCCCATCCCAACTCTATTAAACCTACTCATTCATATAACCAAACAATCTAAAAAAAGTATGTCTGGGGATGTCTTCCCCTTATAGATATTTGTAGAAGAAGACCTAGAACAGACCACAAGGTTAGTTCATTCGTGCCTTTTTCTTACTGATACAAATTAAAGGAAAGGGACCCTGCTCTGCGGAGAAGGTAATAGGATTGCTTTACCTAAATGAAACTCAACGAACTACCAAAATCATTCTGGACGGATACTCGTAGAGATGCGATTGAAAGACAGAAGATTGAATACATCACCAGAGAATTCCGGAACATCTTACGAAATAAAGATGTCTCCTATTCCTTGTATGCACTGACGATAACTGCCAACGAGGGGTACGTTAAGAAATCAGGAATCTGGTTTGATGATGATGCACGAAATGGTTTCTGTGGAGTCATCTACAACTCTTTAAATCATCGGTTGAGTAGTGAGATTCAATCGAACTACAAACGAAACACTCACGCAGATAAAAGATTCTTTTCTTGGGGTGTAATAGAACACCTATCTCGTGACAAGAAAACAACTGACAAGAATGGAAAGTGTGTAGCAGAAAGAGTCACTCCACACATTCACGCAACGATTGCTGTCCACCCTGATTGGGAACAAAAGTTCTTATCTTGTTTCCAACGAAACCTTTGTAGAGACCATTTCTCTTTGTCTCTGGATTTCCAAAACAGATGTATGGGCGACTTGAATACAAGCATCACCAGTGTGCGATTAGAACCTATCTCTAACCTTTATGGATGGAGTGCCTACTGTGTGAAACAAGTTCCTGCCCTATCCCAAAGAAACCAAGATCCAGTCAGTAATACAGGCGTCTTCAAACACGATGGATTGACCAAAAAAGATATGACTGAAGAACAAGAGGATTTACCGATGCGACTCACCAAGAATGCTGTCATTACCGATATCAACCAAAGTCATTCCGTGGATGCTGTCCGTATTTCAAAGGATGAACTCCCTGCTGATAAGAACAAGAGAGTGAATGATTTGAAGAGAGAGATTGACCGCAGATTGAGACTGAACAAAGACCTAACCATCGTCATTGTTGAATGACAGAAACCCATCACCTCAAAACAATAATAAGGAGGAATCTATCAATGACCCAACCGATGAAAGAACTCTTTACTCAAGAGATTGATACATACAAAGAACTGCGTAATGAACTGAATGCTGATACCCAACTTAATGACCAAGAGAAGGATTGGATACTCACCAATATCCAACAGACCATCAATCATCAACATTTGTTATTTGAACTTGAACTTGCATAGGAGACAGACCTTATGAAACAAAACCTTGTGCCTTACACATTGAAGTTAGAACCAGAGATGTGGTCACAGATCGAGAGAAACCGATTATCGATGGTTGGTGTTCTTCATCCCCAGGGCATTACCAAAGTGGATTACATACGAAGTGCTCTTGATGCCTATAACCAATACTTTGCAGAACAAGTAGTGCCAAGAGTTTCTGCTGTTAAAAACGAGATAGAGGAACCCTTACCCATCTATTTCCAGAATGGTGTGGATGTGATTTGGTAATGACGACTTCAAGAAACCCTACAAATGAAGAAATGCTCTCAAAGTGGTCAGAGTGTTCTTATGCAAATCTAGATAAGTTTGATCTGTCAGATATTCATTCAGTGATGTATGTGGAACAAGGCGAGACTGTTGACGATTTCCTATCTCTTTTTAATCTGACTGGAGACCAACTGATTCATTCACAGAAACAGGCAGTGAATGACTTACTAGTTGAAGTCGATGAGTTGATGAAGGAAACCAACAACACCTTAAGAGATTTCATTGTTGATTATGTGCTGAGCGACACAGACGAAGAGACACATCTTATTGCGAGACGAGATTGCATTGAAGAACTTCAGATGATTTATGAAACAGTGAAACGAAAGATGGAAGCAGTAGCGTTTCAATGTGAAGGCACATAGACATACGCATACACACGAGAATACCGTTAAATCAGTGTTGTGATTGATTGATGAAGTTAGTCGCTTATTTTCTCACCGTTTTTGTAGGTGCCGGTTCCATACTTACTGACACTTCCATCTCTGTTGTAAGTCTCCCAATAACCTTCTTTCTTTCCGTTCCTGTATTCACCTTTCTCCATTAATTGCCCGTTTTCCCAATACCACTCCCATAAACCTTCATATTGTCCGTTATCGTTGTAAAAACCTTTCGCTCTCAACTGCCCATTGTCACGATACTCGACCCAACCACCGACTCGATTTCCGTTCTTCATTGAACCTTTATGAGATTGCTCATCAATCTTCCCAGTGAAAGGAACATCTGTGAACTTCTTATAATAGAGACCATCACGCTTCACCAAATCGCCCATTGATTCAGCGAGAGACGCTGCGGAGATAAAAAGAAAAATAAGTAGAAATGGAAATCTGAATCGCATCAACAACCCTTATAGTTCTTCGCAACACACTCACGGGCGAGTTTCTGTGCTTCTGCAATCTGTTCGGTGGTCATTCTCTTTGCGACTTCGTTTCTCTTTTTACTTGATTTTTCTTCCCCGTTAAATGCTGCGATGTTGAACCACATATGTGCGTATACATCATTTTGTAGAACGCCTCGTCCGGTCGCATACATATGCCCAAGATTAGTTTGCGCACTTGCCTCCCTTTGCTCTGCCGCACGGGTATACCATTTCACTGCTGTTTTATAGTCCTGTGGAACACCCTCTCCGATGTCATACATACCCCCAAGATTGAATTGCGCTACTGCAACCCCCTGCTCTGCCGCACGGGTATACCATTTCACTGCTGTTTTATAGTCCTGTGGAACTCCATATCCGTTGTAATACATTGACCCAAGATTATTCTGCGCAAAGGCAACCCCTTGCTCTGCCGCACGGGTA
>JAYNIS010000010.1:11459-20567 GCA_038109325.1 Gammaproteobacteria bacterium
AACCACTTCAATGCTGTTTTATAGTCCTGTGGAACACCCTCTCCCTCGGCATACAACTTTCCAAGATTGAATTGCGCACGTGCAATCCCTTGCTCTGCCGCACGGGTAAACCACTTCAATGCTGTTTTATAGTCCTGTGGAACACCCTCTCCCTCGGCATACAGCATTCCAAGAGTGAATTGCGCACGTGCGTCTCCTCGCTCTGCCAGAGGAGTCCATTCTCTCCACGCAGTCTCAAAGTCTCCATTTTTGGCGGCAGTCAAACCCTTCTGAAAATCAGCACTCCAACTCAAGGGTGATAGAGCGATTGAGAGCAGAAGGGGAAAGATAAATCGCATCAGTAAAGTCCTCTACTTTGCCCACCAAGTATTATTTTGAGTTTGTTGTGCCGCTTGGTTTGCACTGCTCTGAGCACTTATTGCTGCCGCCGTTGCCGCCGCCGCTTGTTCTGCCGCAAGGTCACTTGCCATTCTTCCACTGACCGCATTGGATGTTGAAAGAACACACGCTTGAAACTCTTTGGACTCAGTTTCGGAATAAATCTTTCCGCATTCATACCTTGCCTGACCAACAGCAGAACAATCAGAGATATTCCTTCGTTTCATTTCCAATAGTGCTTCTTCGTTTTCTGCTCTATCACTTGCCATCCCAAGTTCACTCATACCCAAAGTAAATACTCCCAATGCGACTCTTTCTGCCGCTGAATAGGGTTGGGTATCAATGTATTGCTTACAGACACCATAGGTATCTCGTTGAGCAAGTGGAATGGTGTTGCATCCAACAAGGACGAACATTGAAAGTAATGAAACTATGCGAAACATCTGAGTCTTCCTCTTCAGTTCATTAGAAAGACAATAAAGCATTATGAACGGGGGGTGTTAATACCCTTGGATTTTTTGATTTTGAAACCCCTTATTTTACTGGTGTTTCACGGGTAGGAATTTTGAAAAAAAGGGGGGGGTTGAATACAGATGTAATGACAACACCCACATAAACAAAAAGAGGATGAAAACACCCTCTTCGTCCAACTACTCAAATAGTCTTTTAGTTATTCAGTCATGCGATTTTCATCACGCAATCTTCCCTAATTCTGCAACACAACAGATTTCAATGGGGAAAACACTATGATGTTCCATCGCAGAGACTATCATCTTTGCATTGTCTCTATCCTTTGCACGAATGGTTACACTTTTTTCACACCAACCATCGTCGCCATAAATGTCATAGGAAACATCAAATAGTTTTTTCATCACGCTGCATCCTTTTCTTGTTCTATTTCAAAACGACACTCGTTTAACCAAGTTTGTCCGTAGTAACCCAACCAATCCACACTCTCAGTTGTCATGTCCTTTGCAAGATTGTTAGGTGCCATGCGTTCCAACAGTTGAACTCGTTTTGTTGTTATTGCGATTGCATCAAGGATGTTTTTGTCTGGAACATTTGCACGAACCATCGCCTCCACCATGTTATTCATAATACTGTGAGTGATTGACCCACTCACAAGGACTGCATCCTCATGCATCTGCTTCTTTTGAGATAGTTTTGTCATAATATTTTCTCCTTTAATGACAGTTCTTAATCGAGGAATTAGAAACCGTTTCTCACTCCTCATTACTTGTATATTATGCCATAAAAACCCAATAAAATCAATGTAAATCAATCACTTGTTGCAACCATTAATAAGTGGTTAAAGGTTTCAATATTGCGTCTAATAAAGGGTGGTAATATTGTCTGGTTATGAAAACAAGTCGATGGATAAAATACGACCGCAAAAGTCGCCTATGGATTCAATCCAATAAGGTTATCTACTTCTATTGGTATTCGTTCCTTCAACACGCAGAACGAGATCCAACCAGAACTGTGGATTGGACAAAATATGATGGATGGGGTGGTGCAGAGACGGTTCTAAACACCAAGTTCGATGGTTGGTGGAGAAGTCACTGGAAGGACTTGTTTGGTATTCCCAATGAGGGTGATGAACCCAAGTTTCCTCTATCTACAAAAAGACCCAAAGAACAGGGATTACGATATGCGCTGCTGGTTTATGAAAAACGAGAGATTGGAGACTTGTGGAAGATTGCCAATGAGATTGCACGAAGAGAATGGGATAGACGGAAAAGAGGATTAACCTCGACTGCTTTTGATAATGCAGTCCTTGAAGATTGGAACAAATGCTCACCGGAAGAGAAAAGTAAAAGAAAAAGATACACCCACTCAAAAGTTGCAAGAATTAGGGATAGGGGTGAAGAACTTTTGGATGGTGTCTGCAAAGGGGTATTCCCTTGATACCCCCCTAAAACTGACCATGAGTCAGTAATCTATAACTCCAATACCAACTTCCACAGATATGTTAGGTTGGTTGTATGACTAACTATGTTTTAGATGGACACGATTTATCTGCACTGTTTGATACTTCAATCAGTCCAATAAGTTTTAGTGAAGACCCACGAAATCATATCCCCAAGACAGGTTCTATCATCTACTCAGTTTGGGATAAGGATGAGAACTTCATCTACATCGGTATTAGTGGACTTCAAAAGTCATTAGATAGAAGAAGTCCTCTTTCAAGGATGATTTCACACGCATCTGGTGTTCGCAGTGGAGACCAGTTTAATGTCTATATCCACGACTTCTATGTCATCCCCACTTTGGTTCAATCTGGTAAGTATGAACCTGCCAAAAGTGTATTGGACAGACTCACCAAAGATTATATCCACCAAAATCTGTCATACAGATTCGTCAGTTTTCAATCAGATGACAGTGATGTGATTGTTAGGAGTTTGGAAAAACAAATACAGTCTGGAGTTCTTGGTTTGATACCAATATTGAATGGAAATGCCACTCCCTTCAAAAACTGATAGAAATGCGATTGAACTTCCCTACTCCAAAACCACCTCTCCAAGCGATTGAAAGTAGGAAGAGAAAGATAAAACGCATCACTAAACTCCTGCTACCTAAACAGATTAAGAACGATTGATACAACGATACTGATCACAATACAGGTGACGATGGGGAAGAAAAATGAGGTATCGCCAGATTTGAATGCAATGTCACCTGGCAATCTTCCGAAAGGCAACTGCTTCAAATAGGGGTAAAGCAATCCTGCGAGCACCAAAACTATCCCCGTACCAATGAGAAGGTTTTGCATTGGTTCGTCCTGTATCGATTTAACACCCAAACCATAACCTATTTGTCACTAATGTATACCCACACTGACACACCACCCCATGACTGAAACCCCCACAATCTGGTTGTCAATAAGGTCGGTATTGATTTTTTTAACGGAATGTCATTAAGGTCTTAGCAGATATTGACGATAGGAGTTGGGTTTATGCGCTATGGATATGCACGGTGTAGTTCAGCACAACAAGATACCTCTATTCAGATCGATGCACTCACCAAAGCGGGTTGCGAAATCATTCGTGAAGAGAAAGTTTCTGGCACATCACTTCAAGGAAGAACCGAACTGCAAACCCTACTTGAGTTCCTGCGTCATGGTGATGAGTTAGTCGTGACTCGCATTGATCGTCTCGCTCGCAGCATCTTTGACCTACAAGTAATCGTGAAAACATTAGAAGACAAAGGCGTCTCTCTACACTGCACCGAACAACCTGTTGATACATCTACCGCTGTTGGTAAATGTTTTCTTCAAATGTTAGGAGTCTTTGCTGAGTTCGAAACGAACCTCCGAAAAGAGCGCCAGATGGAGGGGATTGCAAAAGCAAAGGCAGAAGGTCGATACAACGGCAGACCACCTACAATCGACAAAGACAAAGTTATTGACCTAGCAATCAAAAAAGGACTTACAAACGCGCAGATTGCAAAGGAATTGGATATCAGTCGGGGTAGCGTCTATAACATTCTATACAAGTGGGAAGAAGAGAATGGATTGCTTACGGATGCGACAAGACGAAGAACAAAGGTCGTTAAGAAAATACTGTCTGTCTGAAGACTGAGATTGCGAGAAAATTTCCATTTAAACAATCGAACCCATCACTAGGGTTTAGATTCCAAGAATTCCTGACTGTAATTGGTAAGACGCTTTGTCCGACTTGAAACGAATCCCAACGTATTACGGATGAAAACATCGTACTCATCCAGATCTTTTGGAAATGGGTTTAATGGAAATGTTTCGTCGAAAGGCAGGAAAAATTTCACAGTCGAGCATTTACTGTCAACCAGATCTTGTAATGCAAAGAAATCGACATAACCTTCAAAACTAGAGAACAATTCGAAAAAATCAGAATACACCTTAAATGTTTTGGTTAACGGACTATCGTTACCTTCATAAAATCGCCGAATACATTCCAGCGTAAGATCAAATCGATCAACGATTCTTTGGTTACAACCTCGCGCTTGGTTGATCGTCATCGCCCCATCTTTTTTGTCACCAGGGAATAACGAATAACCACCGATACGGTGAAGATCATCATAGATAAATCTGCTCCAAGTGGGATCGAGCGCATCCACAATATGCTGCATTCTTTTAACGTAATGATAAGAGTGAGAAATACTGTCGCTAGTGAGATTAAATTCCTCTTTCGGAGATGAGTAATATAGGTAGGTTCCAGACCTTTGATCTGATAATTTCAGGATCGAACCATCGGGTAACGACTTCGTCCACAAGAGTTTGTGGTACTGCCTTAACGTTTCGCTGTATGCGTCAGGATCACGGTTTGGCGGTGTATCTGCTCGGAAATCATAATCACCATCCACTTGGGCGTTAAAGTTCGCACTTTGTATATCGGTTAAACGTCTCGCGGAATCTAAAATTTCTTGGACAGCACCAGAATCAACTGCGGTCTGGAATGTAATTGTTTCGTGGTTTTTCAGTTGTGTGATTAAGAAAACGAGTTTTAGAAGGTTCGACTCATTTAATTGATAAATTTTTTTTGGATGCACAAGGAGATCATATCCAAATTCCCATGTATCCCACCTAAAAGGTCTCTGTTTAGAAGCAACCTGGAAAAAACGGAAAGGATATCGTCGGAACTTTTTAGTTCTACTAGTGTTCGCAAAGCATCGGAACGCACTATTGCTGCCCTCGTCGCTCTATGATTTTTCTCAAAATCTTAACGATTGTTCCATTTGATAAATACTTTGCCCAAATACCTTGAGTAAAACGGTCTCCCCGGAAAATCGCATACAACGCTTTAAGTAATTCGTCCTCGCTAAAATCTTCGAAATCTGAATCCGATTGGATGGCATCAATACCTCGTTTCCATTTCGTCCAATTGAAGGATTCGACCGTGTTAAGAATGGATAGATACGCCTCCGTCAAATCTTTAGAGATCCAAATTTCGTCATCCCATTTGCCGCCATCAAGTAACTGAACATCTCGTTCTATCACAGCGATCAGATTTAGTATTTGACCTGTAGGAATCCCCATAAAACATGAATCCAAGTTAACTATCCTAGGTGCTTAATGCGAAATACTAATAGCATCGAAGACCTTTATATATGCCCTAATACGCTAATAAGAGAACATCCCTATATTATTCTCAAATTATTCTGTAACATTAAAATGTATGGAAAAACTCCACATCTATTTGAGAGTAAGTACTGAAACACAAGTTACGGATGGTTTTGGGATAGAGAACCAAAAGGAACTTGGTCTTTCTGTGTCTGATCGTTTAGGGATGGAACCCGTAATTTATAATGAAGGATCGTCAACCTCTAGTTTAGAAACCATCGACCATAGACCACAACTTACGAATCTTCTTCTAAAAATTGAAGAAGGGACTGTTAAGAATGTTTGGGTCTATCAAATGGACAGATTGAGTCGCAATGACGTCGTGTCATTTCAAATACGACAAATCATCAAAAAGAATAACGTCAAATTGTACGTTGGCAGTCAAAACGAGTACGACTTAGAGAATCCTTCAGACAAACTCATGTTCACAATTATGGAAGGCATATCAGAGTTCGATAACTCGATTCGCACAGAACGATTACGTAGAGGGAAGTTCTCAAAGATTAAGCAGGGTGGATGGAAAGGTGGTCCACCTCCGTTCGGATACGAAATCCTTGATGGGAAATTGTCGATACATAAAGAAGAGAGCAAGTGGGTTCGATTTATTTACGACGAGTTTTGCAAAGGGAAAACCTTTTACGAAATTCGCAAATCTTTGATGCAGAACGGAGTGAGAAGTCGACGGGGACTCTTAGTCTGGAATGAGAACTCTATAAAGAAGATTCTAAGCAACACGCACTATGAAGGTTATTACACTTACACAGACAAAAAACTAAACGAGACTATCGTTTGTGATGTTCCTTCTCTCATCGATAAAACGACTCTTTCTGAAGCAAGGTTCCGACTTAAACACCTAAAGAAAACGTCAAACTATATAAAGACCACAACTCTTCTGAAGGATTTCTTAGTGTGTGGTCACTGCGGTCATAAGTACGGGCAACGAATTAATAAGTCTCAGTATCACAGTCAGTATTACTGTCGTGGTAATGAGAATCACAAGAGACAGGGACCGATAGATGGGAAGAAAATCTGTACTACTAATTCTTCTAATAGTGGACGGGTACGCAGCATCAGCATCGAAGATACGGACGAGTTAGTCTGGGAGCAAGTGATCGATGTTCTTCACAATTCACATATCTTCAAAGAACAATTCAAGTACGACGTGATGGAGAATGCAGAAACGCATGAAGCATCGCAAATTGATCGTAAACGTATTCAAAAACGGATAAAGAAGGTCGAGAAAGATCTTCGGGATCTGAACGAGGTCAGACATAGTGGTGCTATAGAAAAACTGATCTCAACAAACTCTGCAGAAGACTTTGAGCAATTCAATACTCAGTTCGATATACAGAAACGCAAGTTCGAGGTTGAACTCACTGAACTTCGTGATCAGTTGATATCCAACCAAAGCAATACACGGTGGGTTAATTGGATAAACCAGTACAAAAATAAGATTCTCAATCTTAGAAATACAACCATGTCAGTTGAGGAGAGAAAACGGTTCCTGAGTGGGATATTGGAGAAAATCATCGTAACCACTGTAGATAAGCAAACCCATTCACTTGAGATACATTTCAAGTCACCTATCGTCAACGACACCTTTGAGTGGAATGAAAAAGGTGATCCGAAAAAAGGTTATGAGATTGGTGAGGGTAAGACAGACATAGTCTTTAGCATCGATAGTAGTGACAAAAGAAAAAAGTCGAATGGTTAAAGGATCAGAATCTAGATTTAATATATTATTCTCAAAACATTCAGTTTTTGTAGAATGATTGCAGAATTAGTTAGGTTGACGAGTCGCTACGGCAAATTGCATGTACTTATAGAACAAGAAAATAACGACCCCCATGCCCAAAACGTCACCGGCTATAAAGTGAACGATGTATTGGGTAGATTCGTTCCAGGAAAGTCCTCCGAATGTGATTTCCAGGATGGTTGCACTTAATGAAACGGTGAAAGACACCATCGTTTGAAAAATCACGGCACCTATTAAAGTCAGTGAGGTTCGGTCTTTGTCCCCAAACACGTCCCAATTGGCGGAATTTAGGAGATGTAACCACAGGGGGTAGACTAAACAAACGAAAACGCTTTCTAGAATGAAGGTCCAAGAAAATCCGATGTCGTAAAAATCAAAATTGACATAAGTCCTTCCTATCAGTACGACGGGTATGAACCACCAACGTAGTAGATAGAAGGATAGGAAGATGACTCCGGCGGGAAGAAATAGAATGCTCGCGTGCTCAGAGATCGCCCAACCCAGTTTTGCTTCTACCGGAAAGATTACGTGAAGTGAAAATTCCCACGACAGGATGTAGAGGATCAGAAGAGCAGGAATGAGTTTGCGTTTATCATCGATAATGCCTAAAAGCATCGCATTCACCCCTCCTTGACGTGAATAACGCTTAAGCAATAACGTAACCGCAAATTATTGTTTAATCAAAAGACATATCATAAATTTTTCAAGTAATGTTATTCCCTGATTTCATCTAGGACAGACAAGGGCCCTTTTTGTGAAAAAGTTCTTTATTTGCATGCTTTGTCTAGTTTTTAGCATGGGTTGTTCTTCGGTAGCTTTTGCCTCACCGTTTAACCTAGTCTGTAAATCTCAAGAAACAGAGAACATCGTACCGCTCTCTATCGACCTGAATCAGAGAGCAGCAAGTTTTGGCGGGATTGAGGAACGTGAAACTATAGATTTTGAGTCGGAGAGATTCATCGTCTGGTCAAAGGTCATACAATACAACGAGAATTCCGCAAACAGTTCTGTCTCGGTCGAGACATTCTTGTTTGACAGATCAAACGGGGAATTAACGACGGGGTTTGTGAGTACCGATAAACCGATGAATGGAATGTTAGGCGACACGCTTCATTATTCTTGTAGGAAGAATGAGAACGTGCTGTGACCACAAGATTTAATTTATTACTCGTTGTCTTCCTTCTGTCCCAATCAATTCCCGTGCATGGCCGCCTACTTATTTTTTCAGACGATGTGTTCATTGGATGCTTGGACTGTGTTCAGACCATTTCAGACTCCGTATGTAACTTTGATGGTCCGTACGGAAGATTGGACTCACGCAAAAGTATTTGGAATAAAGCGGGGGAGTATGGAAGCCCGGATTCTCCCAAGAGTCCTTGGTCAGGTTCAACGAGGGGTCCGACGATGATGGATGAAAATGGAACGATTTTTGGCTGGTTCCAAATAAACCCGGAAGGCGGATATACCCAATCCAAAAAGTTGAACGATCTTTACAGAAGCATGAAAGGAGACCTCAGCAGGATACGGGAGATCTTTTGTAAAGACTGATTTGTCACATCAGTCAAAAGGTCGGAGATGGAGTCTGGGGTAGAAAAGACGCGGATAGAAGTCGGATTAAAAGTGAGTTTTATGCCGTTATGGATTATTCTATAGGTATTAGTTTATCGGCTGATTAAATGCTAAAACTGTTTTTAATAGTCGTGAATGGCAAACAATGATTTTTGGAATTTTAGGGGTATTTAGATGGGCTTATCAACCGAACGTGCGTTGAATCTTTTGCGGGTCATTGAACAAGCAGAAGAAATCTCACAGCGTGAGCTTGCTGAGCAAGTTGACGTGAGTTTGGGTACAGCGAATCAAACGATTCGCGCGCTCGTTG
>JAYNIS010000011.1:0-19992 GCA_038109325.1 Gammaproteobacteria bacterium
CGCAGTCAATTCTCGATTATCTGGATATTCGATAAAGATATGGGATTCCCAACGGAATCTTGATTACACAGGGCGTTTCTAGAAACACAGCAATAACAGGGCAATAACAATGCGTGATGAAACTCTGGCGATCCATGCGGGATATCAGACGGATCCAACAACAAAGGCGGTCGTACCACCGATTTGTCAAAACGTCGCGTTTGAGTTCGATGACGCGGCGCATGGTGCAGCGTTATTTAACCTAGAAGTTCCGGGCAACATCTACACGCGCATCATGAATCCGACGTGTGATGTGCTTGAGCAGCGTGTCGCTGCTCTTGAGGGTGGTATTGCTGCGCTTGCTGTGTCATCAGGCATGGCTGCAATCACCTACGCGCTACAAACACTCGCAAGCCAAGGCCACAACATCGTCACAACACCACAGCTCTACGGCGGAACATATACGCTGTTTGCACATATGTTACCGAGCCAAGGCGTTGAAGTTCGTTTTGCTGAAACTGACCGCCCCGAAGATCTGGAAAAGCTGGTTGATGAAAATACACGTGCAATTTATTGCGAAACCATTGGTAACCCAGCCGGTAACATCGTTGATATCCGCGCAATGGCTACGATGGCGTCTAGGAATGGATTGCCTTTAGTCGTCGATAATACTGTCGCAACCCCCGTGTTGTGTAAGCCAATTGAATTGGGTGCCAATATCGTGGTGCACGCACTGACTAAATTCATGGGCGGCCACGGTAATTCACTGGGCGGAATTATTGTTGATGGCGGTAATTTTGATTGGGCGGCACAGGGAGATAAATTCCCAGGAATGACAGCACCAGAGCCCGCGTATCATGATGTTGTGTACTCAGATGCCTTTGGCCCCGCTGCCTTTATCGCGAGAGCGCGCACAGTACCATTACGTAATACAGGCGCGGCGCTTGCCCCGATGAATGCATTCCTGTTATTGCAGGGAATTGAAACATTGAATCTTCGGATGGAGCGACACTGCGATAATACACAGAAAGTTGCTGAGTTCTTGAAAACACATTCCAAGGTTGAGTGGGTCAGCTACGCAGGTCTGCCAGGTCATCCTCACCATGCACTTGCAAAGAGCCAGCTTGGTGGCACGCCGTCGGCGCTTCTGACCTTTGGTGTGAAAGGTGGTTTCGATGCAGGCGTGAAGTTCTATGATGCACTCGGTTTGTTCAAACGCTTGGTGAACATTGGCGATGCACGCTCGTTGGCATGTCATCCAGCATCGACCACGCATCGTCAATTATCTGATGCAGAACAACTTTCGGTCGGAGTGAAGCCTGAAATGATTCGTTTGTGTGTCGGCATTGAGCACATCGATGATATTGTCGCCGATCTCGTCCAGGCACTATCATCGGTATGACATCAGAGTTAAAAAACGATCGCTTCCTAAAAGCACTGCTCCGCCAACCTGTTGACCAAACGCCAGTTTGGATGATGCGTCAGGCGGGGCGCTATCTCCCAGAGTATCGGGCGACCCGCAAAATCGCAGGTGATTTCATGAGCCTCTGTAAGGACGCAGAGCTCGCTTGCGAGGTTACAATCCAGCCGCTTGAGCGTTATCCATTAGATGCCGCAATTCTGTTTTCTGATATTTTGACTATTCCAGATGCGATGGATTGTGGTCTCTATTTTGAATCGGGCGAAGGGCCACGGTTTGAGCGTCCAGTAAGAACGCGGGCTGATATCGATGCCCTTCCGGTACCACCAATGGCTGATGCGTTGGATTATGTGATGAACGCCGTGAAGACCATTCGCCATGAGTTGCATGGCCGTGTCCCATTGATCGGGTTTTCCGGAAGTCCTTGGACATTGGCTACATATATGATCGAGGGCGGCGGATCAAGGGAATATCGTTACGCGAAGGGGCTGATGTATTCAGATCCTGGCGCGCTGCACGCATTGCTTGAAAAGCTCGCTGTCGCAGTGACTGATTATTTGAACGCTCAGATCGGAGCTGGCGCACAAGCGGTGCAAATTTTCGATACATGGGGCGGTGTTTTGACGGGACCTGCTTACCGCGAGTTCTCCCTCGCATATATGGAGAAAATTGTGAAGGGCTTGGTTCGCAGATCAGAAGGCCGTCAGGTCCCGGTTATCTTGTTTACCAAAGGCGGCGGTGCGTGGCTCGAGCAAATGGCAGCGACGGGCTGTGATGCGTTAGGACTTGATTGGACCGTGGATCTCGGCCGTTGCCGTGAGCGTGTGGGCTCACAGGTTGCGCTCCAGGGTAATCTTGATCCATCTGTCTTGTTCGGATCTGACGCATTGATCGCTTCTGAAGTAGGAAGACTTCTGAAAAGTTTCGGTCCAAATCCTGGTCATGTATTTAATTTAGGTCATGGCATCAATCAGCACGTTGACCCTCAGCGTCCTGCCACTATGATTGATGCTGTGCAAAGAATTAGCCGCGAGATTCACTCCGGCTCACATTGAGGTCGACATCATGCGCGTATTGAGTATTGCGTTGAGTCTCATCTTGGCGGGAAACGCCATGGCTGAGTCAAAAGGACTATCCGATATCTATAATTTGGCTGTATCTAATGATCCCTCGTTGAGGGCTCAGGCTGCAATAAAAGACTCCTCTGCATTCAGGGCAGAACAAATTAGCGCGGGTGATGGTTTGAGCATTGATGCATCGACATCGGTTAAACGCACAGAAAACTTTAAGACCAGTGATGGTTATCAAACAGGTTCGGCTACATTGACAGTCAAGATGCCACTGATCGATAGAGGCCTAGAAGCCCAGATTAAAGGTGAAGATGCCTCGGCGCGCAGGGCCGTGGCCAATCTTAACTCATACAAGCAGACTCATATTTTGAAAGTTGCAGAGTTGTATTTCGGTGTCTTATCAGCCCAGCAAGATCTGTCTGCGGCCAATGCAGAGGTTCAAGCGTTTGAGCGTCAGCTAGAACAGGCGCAGGAGCGCTTGGCGGTTGGTATTGGAACTCGTGTTGATGTGGATCAAGCGAGGGCGCGTTTTGATCTAGCCCAGGTAGGATTGATTAGTGCCGATGTGGCGTTACAAACAGCGAGATCAGATTTGCAGCAGTTGATTAACACCACCGTTCCTGATCTTGCTGACTTGAGTACTAATTATTTGGTGGATGCGCAGCGTTCGTTGTCTGAAGACCTACAAATGTTTGTTGATAAGCATCCAAAAGTAGTTGGTCAGGAAGAGGCGTATCAGAGCGAGTTAGCAAATTTGGAGGAAGCTCGATCTGAAACGTCTGCAGAGGTTCACTTGTCATCGATTTTTTCGTTATCTGATACCGCTGGCAGTAAGACTGCATCCACTAATACATCTTCGCGTAATAACGTGTTGGCGTTTACATTGTCGATGCCCCTTTACAACAACGGGGTTTCGGACGCCAAGGTTGCAGTTGCGCAAGCAGATGTTTATAGGTCCCAGGCTGATTTAGAGAGAGTGAAACGTGAGGTTGCATCGGGCATGCGAATTGCCCACCGTAAGCTTGAGGCGAGTGTAAGAACTGTTGAGGCGCGGCGCTTGGCCATCGTTTCGGCAGCGAGTCGGGTTGAGGCAACTGAAGCTGCCTACGGGGTTGGTTCGGGTGATATTGTTGAAGTTTTGAATGCCAAGAAGGATTTGTTCGCAGCGGAGCGTGATTTTGCAAAGGCGCGGTATACCCACGTCGTTCGGCAGTTGCAGCTAGATATAGCTATCGGTGATTTATCCGAGTCGGCAGTCGCTCGCATCGACCAGTATTTGGTTCAGTGAAAATCACGTGAGCTTGGAGTGAGTTCTCCAAGCCATTCGCTGGCATCTTCTAAGGTGTCAGCGATGATGTGAATCACACCGTGAGATTCCTGCACCTTTCCTCTGACTTTCAATAAACGGCTAGCCAAGATCTGGTGCCGGAATGTTTCCACGAGAGATGGCCATACGAGGCAATTAATTTGTCCATCTTCATCTTCCAGGGTAATGAAAACCACACCCGAGGCTGAGCCTGGTCGTTGGCGTGTCGCAACAATTCCCGCAACCCAAATTCGAAGATCTGGATGTCTTGGTAGTCGATCAAGCTCAGACGAGCGTCGACAGGTACGGAACGCTGATTTGTCCCGCAGTAAGCTCATTGGGTGTGCCTCAAGTGATAGCCCAGTGGTTTGATAATCAGCGACTAACGTTTCGCCAAGCGCTGGAGCTCGAGGTTTAAAGTCTTCAACTGCCTGAATTGCGTCTTGGAATAATGGCAATTGCGACTCTTGATCTCCAAGCTGCCAAAAGCTATCAAAACGATTATCTGTTAATGAACGGAATGCGTGCGCGCTGGCCAATACCTCTAAATCTCTTGTTGAGAGTCCTGTGCGGATTCGGAAATCATTGAGGTTTTGATAGGGATGATGGCGTGTTTGCACCAGAATATTGGCCGCCTCAAATCGTAACCCTTTTATGAGATGCAGCCCCAATCGGATACATGGAGATCCTCGAACGTCTTCAAGTGTTGAGAACCACTCAGATGCATTGACATCAATCGGTCGAATTTCGATTCCGTGACGTTCAGCATCTTGGAGTAGTTGCGACGGGGTATAGAATCCCATGGGTTGGGCGTTGAGTAAGCCACAGTAGAATGCTGCCGGTAAGTGGCATTTGATCCAGGCTGATAAGTACACAAGCAATGCAAAGCTTGCAGCGTGTGATTCAGGAAAACCATATTTTCCAAATCCTTCGATTTGATGGCAGAGACGCTCAGCGAACTCGCGGGAGTGTCCTCTTGTCAGCATCCCACTCACAATTTTTTCGTGGAAATGAGACAGGCCATTGCCACCTTTCCAGGTTGCCATGGCACGCCTTAATGCATCCGCCTCACCCGCGCTAAAGCCAGCTGCCACCATGACCAATTGAATGACTTGTTCTTGGAAAATAGGTACACCAAGGGTGCGATCAAGTACTTGGCTGATCTCCTTAGGTTGTTGCTCTTTGGGCTCAATACCATCGCGACGCCTGAGATATGGATGCACCATGTCGCCTTGGATTGGTCCGGGTCTGACAATGGCGACTTCGACAACAAGATCATAATACGTGCGTGGTTTGAGTCGAGGGAGCATGGCAAGCTGTGCTCTGGATTCAATTTGAAAGACACCTATCGCATCTCCTTTGCATAGCATGTTGTATACCTCAGGATCTTCTGGGGGAATGTCAGCAATGGAGTGAGGAGGATGTTGATATCGTCCTTTGCACGGTTGATGGGTTGCCTGATATCGAAGCGCAAGCTCTAAGCTTCCACGAATTGCAGTCAGCATTCCGAGTGCGAGAACATCGACCTTGAGTAGCCCGAGTGCATCAATATCATCTTTATCCCATTGCAAGCAGGTTCTGTCTTGCATGGCTGTGTTCTCTATAGGGCACAATTCAGACAGCGGACCGCGTGAAATAACGAACCCTCCGACATGCTGCGTGAGGTGTCTAGGAAAGCCTAAGATTTCTGTTACTAATTCGGTCAGTAATCGAATTTGAGGGCCTTGCGGGTCTATTCCGAGCTCAGCGAAGCGCTCGATCATGGCTTCTTTTTTATCCCACCACGCGAGACTGCCAGAGAGCGCTTCAATTAAATCTAGCGGTAGATTGAGTGCTTTACCGACATCCCGGATGGCTGATCGTTTTCGGTAGGTGATGACAGCTGCTGCGAGTGCTGCTCGCTCTTTCGAATATTTCCGGTAGATATATTGAATAACTTCATCACGCCGATGATGTTCAAAATCGACATCAATATCCGGTGGTTCATTGCGTTCTTTAGACACAAAACGTTCAAATAAGACGGATACACGACTCGGATCCACTTCTGTAATGAAGAGGCAATAGCAAACGACAGAGTTTGCAGCAGAGCCTCTGCCCTGACATAGGATGCCCTGCGAGCGTGCGTAAGCCACGATATCGTGAACAGTCAGGAAATAGCAGGCGTAGTTCATCTCTTCAATCAGCGTGAGTTCTTTCTCGATGAGCGCTGTGATTGTGTCGGGTACACCCTGTGGCCATCGCCGTTGTGCACCATCAAATACAAGATCTCTCAAAAATGCTTGTTCGTTGTTGTATTGCGGCGGGCAAATCTCTTGTGGGTATTCGTAACGTAAGTCACTTAATGAAAACTCAAATCGATCCAAAATGTTGAGTGATTCGTGAAGCCAAGTGCTCGGATAACGTTGCTGTAGTCCGTGTTGGTCCAAGAGGGTGCATTCACTCGATCGTTCTAATTGATCTGCTATTTCAACAATCGGAGTACCGAGCCGGATTGCTGTCAGCGTATGCTGTAGTTTCAGACGCTGACGGATGTGCATCAGAGGTCGCTGTGTTGCAACAACAGGAAGGTTCCATTCAAAGGCTATGAGATCAATGCGTTCCGCTAGATCCGCTTGATGTCCAGATTCGGGTAGATGTGCGGCAATCCAAAATCGTCCCCTGAAAGCATAAGACAAGCTTTCAATTTGAGAGGTCCAGTTCAAGGCTTGGGGATGTGGGTGCCACAGACAGAGCAATGTTTCGGTATGCCCAATGAAGTCACGTCGTGTTAACTGGTATGTGCCTTTGGAGGATCGTCGTCGTGCGAGTGAGATCAGTTGCCCGAGTTCTCCCCAGGCCGCTCGATTAGGTGCAAGCATGGTCAGTTCAAGTTGCCCGTCGACTCGGAATCGTGATCCATGCACCAATGGGATGTTGAGCGTTTGTGATACGAGATGGGCCCGAACAGCACCAGATACAGAAGCCTCATCGGTCACACCAATTCCTGAGTAACCAAGAGCATGGGCGCGCATCACATATTCTTCAGGGTGTGATGCGCCTGTTAAGAAAGTGAAATTGGAAGTACAACAAAGCTCTGCAAACATACTGTAATTATATACAGTAAAATACAGTGCCTCACAGCATAACGTGAGCGCTTATTTTTCCAGTGCGGCGAGTCGTGTCTCGAGCTCCGCAAGCTTCGCTTCAGCTTTTGAGAGTTTTTCTGTTTGCTTATTGTAGTCTTCTCGCGTTACGACATTTAAATCTTTCAGTCCTTGCGCGATTAAATCTTCCACTTGCTGCTTAAACTGGGCCTGCATTTTTCGCGCGGGCTCTGGAAGCGCCTCAGAAATTTTCGTCGCGATGTCATTAAAAGCATCTCTATTGAGCATGGTCTGCCTCCTTTCGGTTCATGGACTTATGATGCGGCCGATTAGAAAAAATTTCATCTCACACAGTTCGCACTATTTTAGTGCCGCAAAAGTCGTTACAGTGCATGGTGTGCGCAATTTCGGTGCTTTCTGAACGGGAAAAACCCGCCAGAACCCGCAATCTCCTGCGAAGTGATTGGTTGGCACGGTGTCTGCAATGACTCCCTTAGAGAGGTATTTCCTCCCGTTAGGGTCTCGTTAGTAAGGAGCTATACATGAAACTGGTAACGGCGGTTGTAAAACCGTTCAAGTTAGATGATGTCCGAGAAGCACTGTCAGATATTGGCATGCAAGGCATCACTGTCACTGAAGTGAAAGGCTTCGGTCGTCAAAAGGGGCACACCGAGTTGTACCGGGGTGCGGAATATGTGGTTGATTTTTTGCCTAAGGTGAAAATTGAAGTGGCTATAACAGATGATCAAGTTGATCAGGTAATTGAAGCAATTTCAAAAGCAGCGAATACCGGAAAGATTGGTGACGGCAAGATTTTTGTGGTGAACCTCGAGCAGGCGATCCGCGTCCGTACCGGTGAATCAGGTAACGAAGCGCTCTAAGCGCACAACAACACAACCCGATCAAAGACACACTTCGCAGGAGAGTCATTGTGAACGATTTAGCTACTGTGAGTGGCGATCTGGCCCAGTTGGCCTACGCCCTCGATACATTTTATTTTCTACTGTCAGGTGCTTTAGTGATGTGGATGGCGGCAGGGTTCGCCATGCTCGAAGCGGGCCTTGTCCGCGCTAAAAACACCACTGAAATATTAACCAAGAACGTTCTTTTGTACGCTATCGCGTCAATCATGTACTTAGCGATTGGTTATAATCTCATGTACATCAACGACACTTGGGGCGGGGTCATCCCAGACTTTGGCTTCTTGATCGGTGACGAGAACACTGCTGATGCAGTACTTGCCGGCGGCGATGATGCACCATATTACTCAGCGCGGTCTGACTTCTTCTTCCAGGTTGTCTTCGTAGCAACAGGTATGTCGATCATCTCGGGCGCAGTCGCTGAGCGTATGAAGTTAATGGCATTTTTGGCCTTTGCAGTTGTTTTTACCGGTTTCATCTACCCAATCCAGGGCTCTTGGAGCTGGGGTGGTGGCTTCCTGTCAGAGGCGGGATTCAGCGACTTCGCGGGCTCAGGTATCGTCCACATGTGTGGTGCGGCAGCCGCACTGGCAGGTGTACTCGTCCTTGGTGCGCGTAAGGGTAAATATGGCCCGAACGGCGAAATTAACGCAATTCCTGGTGCCAACATGCCATTAGCGACCCTTGGTACATTCATCTTGTGGTTGGGCTGGTTTGGTTTCAATGGCGGCTCTGAGCTCATGGTATCGAACGTCGACGAATCGAATGCGGTTGCGCAGGTCTTCTTGAACACAAACATGGCTGCCGCTGGTGGCGCGGTCGCGGCTGCAATCGTCGCAAAGCTATTGTTCGGTAAGGCCGACCTATCAATGGCTTTGAATGGCGCTTTGGCTGGGTTGGTTGCTATCACAGCGGAGCCACTTGCGCCTTCAGCTGAGCTGGCAACGCTGATCGGTGCGCTTGGTGGTGTGTTGGTGGTGTTCTCAATCTTGTCACTTGACCGCATGAAGATTGATGATCCTGTGGGTGCAATCTCGGTACACGGTGTTGTCGGCATCTGGGGTCTCTTCGCGGTTCTTCTCTCGAACGGTGATGCGACTCTCGGTGGGCAGATCTTGGGTATCGTTTCGATCTTTGCGTTCACGTTTGTCGCTTCATTGATCGTGTGGGGAATCCTGAAAATGATCATGGGAATCCGCGTCACCGAAGAGGAAGAATATCTTGGTATGGATATTGTCGATTGCGGCATCGAAGCCTATCCGGAGTTCAAACGCTCTTAATCTCCGAGGGAGATCATATTAGGGCGGCTTTGCCGCCCTTTTTTTATTTGTGGATTTGCGTAAACTCACCGACTACCTAAAAACAAGAGAAGAAACGTGCGCGCTGTATTTCTTGATTATCAATCGATGAAGCCTGATGAGTTAGATTTTGAGAAGCTCGCTGGTGTAACCTCTGAATTCGTGACTCATGACGTGACTCCCCCTGACGCAGTGGCAGAAAGGATTCAGGGATTTGAAGTTGTCATTTTGAATAAAGTGAAATTTGAGCGCGCTCATTTCGAAGCTGCCCTTGACCTCAAGTTAATTTTGGTATCAGCCACGGGCACAGATAATGTCGATAGGCAGGCTGCTGCCGATCACGGTGTTGTAGTGTGTAATGTGACCGCTTATGGAACGCCATCTGTGAGTCAGCACACATTGATGCTGATGTTGATGGTTGCAACTCAGGCAGAGCGATATCGCAACGATGTGAAAGCTGGGCGATGGTCAGAGAGCCCAATGTTTTGTTTGATGGACTATCCAATTATTGATCTAGCAGGCCGTACGCTTGGTTTGATTGGCTATGGTGAGTTGGGTCAAGCCGTTGGTAAGCTGGCTGAAGCGTTCGGTATGCGCGTGTTGGTGATGGGGCGCGATGGCGTTGACTATGATGATGGATCTGAGCGTGTAAGTTTTGACACGCTGCTTGATCAATCAGATTTCGTTAGCTTGCATGGTTTATTGAATGCACAAACGCAGAAAATGATGAACCGTGAGGCGTTTCAGAAAATGAAACCAGGTTCATTCCTAATCAACACTGCACGCGGTGGTTTGGTCGACGAAGATGCGCTGTGTGATGCGCTAGAGTCGGGACATTTGGCGGGAGCAGGTCTTGATGTCGTGACCACAGAGCCGCCAGCGAAAGATTCTCGATTACTCAATTACAAGCATCCGAATTTAGTCATCACACCGCATTCAGCATGGGCGAGCCGTGAATCACGTCAACGGATTGTCGATATCATGCAGGCGAATCTTGAAGCCTTTATTGAGGGTGCACCGATTAACCGAGTTGCTTAAGAATATCGATGAGTTCCTGTAACTCCGTGATGGTGTGATCTGCAGGAACGTCTTCTTCGGGTATTCGAGCGTGTGTATTGAACCATACTGCTTTCATCCCGAGCCGTTTCGAGCCGATCACATCATGCTCAATATCATCTCCAATGTGTAGGCACTGGTGCGGTTCTACGTTTAGTCGTTTCATCGCCTCTTCGAACATTGCCGGGTCGGGCTTCGGTTTAGGGAAGTGCTGTGATTGTAAAGAGAACTGGAAGTACTGCCCTAACGGCATCGCCATCAAGTCTGCGTTGCCGTTGGTAATCGCAGCGAGAGGATATTCTTTCGACAAGATCTCAAGGGTCTCAACCGTACCTGGGTAGGGATTTACGTTTTGGCGTTCTTCGTAGAACACACGAAACCCCTCGCCAGCAAGATCTTCAGCAACAGATCGCGACGCACCCCGATTTTCAAACCAGCGAACTAAGGTTTCTCGACGAACGACTGTCAGGTTGTGTGCGATGTCAGGTTGTTCTTCAACGATCTGTTTTCTCACAGTGCGAAATGCTTCAAGACTGAAGTCTGCCATCCATGCAGTGGGCGTAAGACTACGGAGATGATCCGCCATCATGTCTTCCGCGCGCAAGATGGATACATCGGTCTCCCACAATGTGTTGTCAAGGTCAAAAGTCAGTGCGCGAATTGTTTTCATGATTTTGTTTTTGCGCGAGGATGCGCCTTGTCATATACCTCAGCGAGATGCTGAAAATCGAGGTGAGTGTAGATCTGAGTGGTTGAAAGGCTCTGATGCCCGAGAAACTCCTGGACTGCACGAAGATCTCCGGATGATTCAAGCAGATGAGTTGCTGCGGAATGTCGTAACGCATGTGGATGCACATGTTGGTTGAGGCCGGCTGCTTGAGCACGCAGGTCGAGGTGTCGCTGAATGGTTCGTGGCGACACGCCGAGCCCCTTTTTTGTAATAAAGACCCGATCAGTTTGTCCATTATCCCACTCGCTTCGTTTTTGTAGCCAGTTTGATAATGCGGCTCTTGCCTTATTTCCCACGGGAACAATTCGTTCCTTACCTCCTTTTCCAAGTACTTTGAGCTCTTCTGGTATTCCCTGCACGTCGCGGACAGTGAGCCCTAGAACTTCCGCAAGTCGAAGGCCTGATGAATACAGTAATTCGAAAATTGCCTGGTCTCTAATTGCTTCGATATCGCTATGATCGATGGGGGAGTCCAGTAAACGTTGCATGGCATCTGGGCTTAATGCATTGGGGAGATGTTTGCCGGTTTTAGGTGCGCGGACATCAGCAGCGGGATTGGCTTTGATCAATCGTTGATTGATCGCTTCTTGAAACACTCCGCGAAGCGCAGATAGCTTGCGCCCGATTGAACGACCTGTGACGCGTTGTGAGCTCAATGATCGAACCCAGCCAATGACGGACAGCGTATCGAGTGATTGGATATCCGTATTTTCACCAAAAAATTCAGCTGCTTGATTGAGATCACTCTCGTAGGCTTCGATCGTTTTGTCGCTTCGACGTTGCGTTTGGCGCATGCCGTCAAGATATTGCGTGACGAATGCGTGAAAGGTCATGGACTACTTCGCTTTATCGAGAAGCCGAGGCAGGATCATTGCAAGTGCTTCACCGATATGGTCCAAGAACAGGGTGTCTTGGTTGGATTGAAAATGCGTTGGGTCTGGATGTCCGAGAGCAAGCAATCCATACGTATGGCCCCGAACGAGAGCGAGCGTTGCTGAGCTTTCAATCGTGCTTGCATTGTCACCAAATAATGCGACTCGATGGTCTTTCGTCAGTCGACCAATCCACGGCTCTTTGTCTGAGACCGCCTGAGCAAATTGTCCACCCTTTTGGAGTGATTCGGCGGTGACAGGTTGAATCAGGGAAAGGCTGTCGGGGACATTGAATTGATCAGATAACAGGAGTCGAACAACCGGAATGTCAAACCCATTTGCGAGTTTCTCATCAAGCACCACCGAGAGATCATCTAGGTCGCGGGCATCGAGCAGTGACAAAACAAGTGACCGAGTCTTTTCGAACAACACGCTGTTGATGCGTGCTGTTTCGATCATATGATCATTCTCTCTTTCGAGCTGTTGGATGTGATCGCGTAATTTTCTCAATTGAAATTCAATCAAAGAAATGGCAACGCCTGAATCTGTTGGGAGTTTGAGCTCCCGAACAAGCTTTGGGTGTTGTTCGAAGAAATCCAGATGATCCTGTAGGTATTCTGCGATCTGATCAGCTGTGATTGTCACAGGCGAAACTCTCCTTCAAAAACAGATTCGGCAGGACCAGTCATGATCAAATCATGTCCTACGCCTTGCCACTCAATCTGCAGGTTTCCACCCCGAGTTGCAACATTGACTTCGCTATCCAATCGTCCAAGTAGCCGTCCATACGCAACGGCGGCGCAGGCACCTGTGCCACATGCGAGCGTTTCACCAACGCCCCGCTCGAAGACGCGGAGACGAATTTCTGCGTGGGAGAGGATTTCCATGAACCCAACATTGACCGAATCTGGAAATTGCAACGAGTCTTGAATCGCTTGTCCAATTTCAGTCACAGCAGTCGTTTCGATCGAATCAACAAGTGTGACAGCGTGGGGATTCCCCACACTGATCAATCCAAATGATCGTGATCCAGTGGGCGTCTCGAGAACAACCGTGTGTGTTTGATCGGGCTCGGGGGGTGCTTGGTACGGAAGCGCTTCTGGATCGAGGACTGGTTGTCCCATATTGACGCGAACCAGACCCGTGTCAGTTAAGACGAGTTCGATTAAGCCGCGTGCTGTATTGACGGTGATGACTGGCTTGGTGGTCAGTTCTCGATCGGTCACGAACTTGGCGAAACAGCGCGCACCATTACCGCAGTGCTCAACTTCGCCACCGTCTGAATTAAAGATACGATAGTCAAAATCAGCATCAGGTCGTGATGGTGGTTCAATCAGTAATAGCTGGTCAAAGCCAATGCCTGTATTGCGGTCCGCTAACTTTTGGATTTGGCTCGATCGTAAGCTGATATGCTGACTGACTGCATCAATGACCACGAAGTCATTACCGAGGCCATGCATTTTGGTGAAATGAATACGCATTATTGATCCACCATGTGCTCATTCGCCCACAGACTTTCAAGAGTCTCTCGCTCCCGTATGAGATGGATCTGGTTACCATCGACCAATACTTCAGCTGCTCGTCCACGTGTGTTGTAGTTTGATCCCATGACAAAGCCATAGGCACCAGCCGATCGGACAGCAAGCAAATCACCTTCCTGGATCCTCAGTGTGCGAGCTTTACCGAGGAAATCTCCTGATTCGCACACCGGCCCAACGATATCAAAACTGGCCTCGATTTGACCCGATTGTTCGGTCGTATCAACCGGAACAATATTTTGCCAGGCACCGTAAAGACTGGGTCTGATGAGATCATTCATCGCACCATCGACAATCGCAAAGTGTTGTTCTTGGTTTGTCTTCGTCAAAATCGTTTTTGTCACGAAAATCCCGGCATTGGCAGCAATTGAACGTCCCGGCTCGAGAACCAATGTGAGATTGCGCCCGGCCAATCGGTCTTTGACCAATGCCAAGTATTCAGATGGGTGCGGTGGGTTTTCTTGGTCGTAAGTGACGCCAAGCCCACCGCCGAGATCGATGTGTTTTAACTGAATCCCGATATCTGCGAGTTGGTCGATCAGGCTCAATAATTTATCGAGTGACTCGATTAACGGTGACACGTCAGTGAGCTGGCTACCAATGTGGCAATCGATTCCAACCGGGTGCAGTCCAGGCAATGCATTTGCGCGATGGTATGCTGCAATTGCATCCTGGTGTGCGATTCCGAATTTATTCGCTTTTAATCCTGTTGAAATGTACGGGTGAGTCTTTGGATCGACATCAGGATTGATGCGCAAAGATACGGGCGCGATTTTCCCCATCTCTATTGCGATTGCGTTGAGATGTTCGAGTTCAGCGAGTGACTCGACATTAAAGCAGTGAATTCCGACTTCGAGGGCCCGTCGCATTTCGAAGTCTTGTTTCCCAACACCTGAGAAAACCACTTTGGCGGTGTCTCCGCCGGCCTTGATGACGCGCTCGAGTTCACCGATAGAGACGATGTCAAAACCTGCGCCTTCTCTTGCCAATATTTGCAAGACCGCGAGGTTGGAATTCGCTTTCATGCCATAACAAACTAAATGCGGGATATCAGTAAGTGAATCCGCATAGGCATGGAAATGCCTGATAAGTGTTGCCTTTGAATAGATGAAACAGGGGGTTCCGAATTGAGAGGCAATGTCTGAAACAGGAATATTTTCGGCAAACAAAGCGCCGTCACGGTACTGAAAATGATCCATAACTAGCGCCCGTCGACTGTTTTGTCGGGTTGGTCGGGCAGAAATAGCGGCCCGGTTTGCCCACAAGCTCCAAGGAACAGGCTTGCACTAATAATGAGAGTGGTCAGTAAATTTTTCATGGGCTGAAGTATACCCGGATTTGCCCCGAAACCGGCTACACTGTTTTGAAACTTAGGATGGAAAATGTACGCAAATATCTTAACCATTGCTGGCTCGGACTCAGGTGGTGGAGCCGGGATTCAGGCTGATCTGAAAGCAATTTCAGCGACAGGCGCATACGGACTTAGCGTGATCACAGCGCTCACGGCGCAGAATACTGTTGGTGTTGACGCGATCTACCCTGTCGCCATTGATTTTTTGAAGCAGCAAATGCAAACCGTGTCACGGGACATTCGGATCGATGCAGTGAAAGTGGGCATGCTTGGAACTCCTGAGGTGACAGAGGCCGTTGCTGAATTTCTAGAAACCCTGTCATGCCCTGTGGTTATTGATCCAGTGATGGTGGCGAAAAGCGGAGATCGTTTGTTGCATGAGGATGCGATTTCGGCCTTGCGTGATGTTTTGATTCCTCAGGCGACTGTGATTACACCGAATTTGCCTGAGGCTGCTGATCTGCTCGACGTCACCGAAGCAATCGATCGCGATATGATGGTCTCCCAAGCGCGAGCTCTTCTCGCACTTGGCCCACAAGCTGTATTGTTGAAAGGTGGCCATCTTTTAACGGAAGAGTCCCCAGATCTCCTGATGACTGAGGACCAAGCCCGCTGGTTTGACACCACGCGAGTTGCGACAACGAACACCCATGGAACAGGTTGTACCCTCTCGAGTGCTTTAGCATCGTATTTG
This sequence comes from Gammaproteobacteria bacterium, assembly GCA_038109325.1. Classification (GTDB taxonomy): domain Bacteria; phylum Pseudomonadota; class Gammaproteobacteria; order Pseudomonadales; family Litorivicinaceae; genus HIMB30. The sequence continues at coordinate 15,318 of JAYNIS010000011.1, forward strand.
GGGCAGAGGCATCCGGTTGATGTTGCCGTCGCCAAGGCGAAGGAATACATCAGCGGCGCGATCGCCGGTGCCGATCAACTCAATGTTGGTGAAGGGCATGGACCCGTGAACCATTTTTGGGCGCTCTGGGGGAATAATGGCTGAATGGCCGAAGCCGCAATTTGGAGCGAGTGATTGGGAGCTTAAATCGACCACTCGCTTAGCTGATGGCTTTTTTCAACTAGACCAACTGACGCTAACGCATCGCGGATACCAAGCTGAATCGATCGGACCGATGCATCGAGAGCTCTTCATTCGAACACCCGCCGTTGTCGTAATTTTGTGTGATTTGGCGCGTAAAGAGCTTGTGATGGTGGAGCAGTTCCGGATTGGGGCTGCCATGTCAGATTTGGACGATAGTCCCTGGATGCTTGAGTGGGTGGCGGGAATTTGTGATGACAACGAGCCTCTCGTGAAAACCTGCCATCGCGAGGTTATGGAAGAGACCGGCCTGACGCTTGTTGAAGATCCTGAGCTGTTGTTCACCTACTACCCGAGCCCTGGGGGCTCCAACGAATTGATTCATTTGTTTTTCGCTCCTTGTGATGCGTCTGAGATCTCCAGTTATCGTGGGCAAGTAGGTGAGTATGAGGATCTTAAGGTTCATGTAATTTCCGTTGCGTCGGCCATCGAAGCATTGCAGACTGGAAAGGTTAACAACGCGGCCACAATCATTGGATTACAGTGGCTCAAGACGAATCAGGCTCACTTATTGGAAGGAGAGTGACTTGCCTCAGAAGGCTCGCCACGTACCAAATTTAAAGCGGCACCATGCAAGCTGTGGATTGAACTACAGTTTACTTTTGCGCCTCAGTCGTCGCTTTGGTTCTGATGGTCGCCTTCGTTTTGTATTACCTTTTGGTGGGCAAGATTGCCTTGTTAGGATGCGTTTTACAGATCTTGGGCCTTACACGGGATTATGTGAGAGCCAGTGCAGTTTATTGCCTGTGGGACATACCTGGGTTCCATTGCCTGCATTTACGGTTCGGCTGTATCACGATATGCAACTGGCGGAAGTGACAGATGAAAGCTCATCGGACTTTATAGAAGGTGCATATCCATATCCAAACCCATCGATGGTCCAGCCAAATGAGCGAGAGCAGTTGGATCAGTTCTTGAGTGAATGGCTCTCGTATTGTTTACACCACGGCCTCGCGGATTTATCAGCATACGGAATCAGCACGAATGAGTTATCAGGCACAGGATATTGAGGTCCTTTCAGGACTAGATCCGGTCAAACGCCGCCCAGGCATGTATACAGACACAACCCGCCCAAATCATTTGGCACAGGAGGTGATTGATAACTCGGTTGATGAGGCACTTGCTGGTTATGCAAATCGTATTGATGTTGTGCTCTTTGCTGATGGGTTTATTTCTGTGAGCGACGATGGCCGTGGAATGCCAGTCGATTTACACCCTGAAGAGGGCATTCCAGGTGTTGAGCTAATTCTCACGAAACTGCATGCGGGCGGAAAATTCTCAAACAAAAATTATCAGTTCTCTGGTGGTTTGCATGGTGTTGGCGTGAGCGTCGTGAACGCGCTATCTACAGCAGTTGATATTGAAGTCCGTCGCGATGGCAAGCGATATGACATCGGATTTGCGAATGGCGACAAAGTCCGTGAGTTGAGTGAAGTCGGGACCTGTTTGAAGAAGGAAACGGGAACGACTGTTCGGTTTAAGCCGGATCCACAGTATTTCGATTCAGCTAATATTTCTGTCTTGCGGTTGCGCCATTTGCTGCGCGCAAAAGCCGTTTTGTGTTCGGGTTTGACAATTTGTTTAAACGACGAAAAAACAGGTGAATCTGAAAGTTGGTGCTTTGAAAACGGTCTAACTGATTATCTGCAGTCTGAGATTGGAGAGTCGTTAGCTGTCCCAGAGGCACCCTATACAGGAACATTTTTTGCTGAACATGAAGCGGTGGAATGGGCGTTAACCTGGCTGCCAGAGGGCGGTGAATTAGTCACGGAGTCGTACGTGAATCTCATTCCGACTGCTCTAGGCGGAACGCACGTGAATGGTCTGAGAACGGGCTTGATGGACGCGCTACGGGAATTCTGTGAGTTTCGAAATCTGATTCCTCGCGGGCTTAAGTTGTCCCCAGATGATTTGTGGGAGCGATGTGCTTACGTACTAAGCGTGAAACTCGAGGATCCACAATTTTCTGGGCAAACCAAGGAGCGCTTGAGTTCGCGTGAATGTGCGGTATTTGTTAGTGGCGTTGTTCGAGATGCCTTCAGTTTGTATCTGAATTCCAATACCGCGATTGGTGACCAGTTGGCAGAAATCGCCATTGCAGCAGCGCAGCGTCGCCTGAAATCTCGGAAGCAAGTTGCCCGCAAGAAGGTCACTCAAGGTCCAGCACTTCCAGGTAAGCTTGCAGACTGCGCTGGTGGTGATGCGATGGCTGGAGAATTGTTCCTGGTGGAGGGTGATTCTGCGGGTGGTTCTGCGAAGCAGGCGCGGGATCGCGAGTTTCAGGCAGTGATGCCCTTACGCGGAAAGATTTTAAATACCTGGGAAGTTGAGTCTGATGAGATTCTGGCATCGCAGGAAGTCCATGATATTGCTGTCGCACTGGGTGTTGACCCAAGCTCTTCAGATCTCACCGGTCTTCGCTACGGTAAGGTGTGCATCTTGGCCGATGCTGATAGCGACGGACTACATATCGCGACGCTTCTTTGTGCGTTGTTTGTGAGACACTTCAGGCCACTGGTTGAGCGAGGTCATGTATTTGTAGCGATGCCTCCACTCTACCGTATCGATGTGGGTAAAGAAGTGTTCTACGCTCTCGACGATGCTGAAAAACAAGGGGTTTTAGATTGTTTAACGGCCGAAAAACGCAACGGAAAGATTAGCGTAACGCGCTTTAAAGGGTTGGGTGAAATGAACCCAAGTCAATTACGTGTGACAACCATGGATCCAGACACCAGAAGACTGGTGCAATTGGTTCTTGATGATTCTGATGAATCTGCTGGGACAGATGAGGTGATGGATAAACTTCTCGGCAAGAAGCGGGCATCAGATCGCAAGCAGTGGCTCGAAGCAAGCGGTCATATGGCGGATATTGCTTAATCTCCTTGAAATTTCGGCTAATTTCTCTAATATGCCGCGTCCCTGAACCCCTTTTGAGGACTCGGTATTGATCAATGTATCGTCGCGGGAATCCGCGTCAACTTGGCTCGATTTAGTTGAGACCACGCCGTCGTTGGTGTTTGATCCTGAGATCTGCCGTCGGCAGTGGAATGATCTATCGAGCGCGCTTCCTGGCGTCACTTTGTATTACGCAGTGAAATCAAACCCCTATCCAGGTCTATTGCAGACTATCGCGAATGAGGGTGGGCACTTCGATGTGGCCAGTGCCGCTGAAATTAAAATGCTTGAGCACGAGGGGATTCATGCTTCTCGAATGATTCATACCCATCCAATTAAAACAGACGCAGAGATTGAGAAGGCAGTCGGTGCCGGCGTTACGACCTTTGTGGTTGACAATGTGGATGAGCTTTGGAAGTTGATTCCTTATCGACACTCGATTCGAGTGATGTTGCGATTGTCCTTCATCGCCCCTGATGCCCCGATTGATTTGAGTCGCAAATTTGGAGCGCCACAACAAGATGCACTCAGTATCTTGGATGTGGCCAATGACTCCGGAATTCGTGTCGATGGTCTTTGCTTCCATGTGGGATCTCAGGCTGCGACTGCCAACACCCATGCAGACGCTCTGGGCGTATGTTTGGATCTGTGTGAACAGATCAAAAGTGAGGGTCTTCCAGAGATTCTTCGGATCGACATTGGTGGCGGTTTTCCTGCGCACTACATTGGTGAGTCGGTCGATCTCAATGCGTTTTGTGAACCGATTCGTGACGTTTTAGATCGAGTACCTGATCATCTTGAGATTCTGGCGGAGCCTGGTCGCGTGGTTTCGGCTCCATCGATGGCCTTGGTTTGTAAGGTTGTTGGCCGAGCGAAGCGTCGCGATGGCTGGTGGTTTTATTTGGATGATGGTGTCTATGGTGCGCAGTCGGGTCGTTTGTTCGATGGAATGCAGTATCGGATGACGGTATTTACATCGAGTGATGAACTGTCTCCATGTGTATTTGCGGGACCAACCTGTGATTCCATTGACGAATTGGGTCGTTATCCCGAATTTCCAATTCTTAATATGAACGATGTGATCGTTTTTCATGAGATGGGCGCCTATACCCTGGCGAGCGCAACACAGTTTAATGGCATTTCGCCGCCAGCGGTCGTCACGCGGGCCCTTCCAGAGCTGCGGAAAGGATATGGGCACTCGGTATGAGTTTGACTGCACTGGTTGATGGGGGCGGCACCAAAACGCGGATTCGGTTTCTCAATCAGGCAGATCAAACAGTGTTGTCAGAGGTGGTCACAGGCCCCTCGAATCTAGGCCTTGGAGCCGAGTCCTGTTGGGAGCAGATCAGAGAGGCTATTGATTTAGCCGGCTTCCCTACTCCCACAAAATGTGTCGCTGGCATGGCCGGCTCCGAATATGTTGTGGAGCGTTCTGAATTTTTGTCGAAGGCGCCATGTGAAACGCTTCTCGTTTCTGATAGGGATTCCGGTCTTTTTGGAGCACACCTTGGGGCCTCTGGTGGGTGCCTAACGGTTGGTA
>JAYNIS010000012.1:0-18535 GCA_038109325.1 Gammaproteobacteria bacterium
CGACAGTGATCGCGCAGCGTCATGGATCTGGTGAAACATCCGAACGCTGGGTGTCACTCCTCAACTGGGTACCAATTCGGTTGATGGCTCTAACACTCGGTTTCATGGGGGATCGCGAGCGGTCACGAGCGATTTGGACTCGGCAGGCCAGTGATTTCTCTGACCCAGAAGCCGGCGTATTGATTGCAGCAACCGCTGGCGCGCTTCGTATCAAACTGGGAGGTTCTCGTTGTGTACAGGGTCTAATAAAACAAGAACCCTTGGTTGGTGACGGTGATGATGCTGCGCGTTATCACATCGAAGAGACCCAATCCCTCGCCGAACGATCGCTTCTGCTATGGGCCGTTGCAGCACTCGTCATTACGGCCATTTAGCCAAAAGATGAGTTGCATCTAAACCTCTGGTCTCTATACTCCCGCGCTTCTCGTTAGGTGGCCGAGCGATCGGTATAATAGGGAATTCGGTAAGGCCTAGCCAAGTCCGAAGCTGCCCCCGCAACGGTATGTTCAGTCCTGAGTCCTCACGAATACCACTGTCATGATTGATGGGAAGGTGTGTGTGATTCGGCAAATGGAATTGCCCTGAACAAGCCCGGAGACCTACCTGGCGTGTCACGAACTTAAGGCGTGCGGTGGGCGCGTTAAACGCTAATATTATGAAATTTATACGCCAACTGGGTGCGATCAGTGCCGCTGTATCAATGTGCTCATTTGTAACAGCCGACGATGCCGACATATCGATCACCTATTCTCCCAGAATTAGTCTAATTAGCACTGTGACTCCGGCAAAAGTCATGCGTAGAGAAGAAATTGAGCGGATTAATGCTAATTCGCTCTCGGAACTTCTAAAAACACTGGCCGGGTTCTCGGTCTACAGCACGGGTGGTGAAGGTCAAAAATCAAACATTCGAGCCTTCGGCCTTGAAGACGAGCAAATCCTCATTTTAGTGAATGGATCGCCACTTAATAGCGCCACTGAGGGCGAAACTCAGTTGGAGTGGCTGGACATCAATACTATTGAATCCATCGAATATTTCGGTCTGGGGCAAGGTGTAATTTTTGGTTCGGGAAGTGCGGGCGGCGTTATCAATATCGTCACCACAGGATCACTGAAAAACTTAGTAAAACTCGGAGTCGCGTCAAATAACACCATCAAAAGTTCTATTCAGCTAAGTTCTGATAGCGATGGAAATCTTCTTAGCATCAGTCTCCACGGTAAAAGGACATCAGGCGTCGATGTCAGGGAAGGTAGCCAGACAGATAACGATGCATTCCAACATTACTCATCGAACTTCAGTTACAAGCCGTCGGATGGTTTTATTGAGAGTTTCACGGCAACCAAATCCGTGAGTGATGTAGAAATTGATGATGACTGGTCAGCTCAAAACAACGTTGAATCATCAGTCGACTCATTCAACGTAAAATATGGGTCCCTCGTACAAGGCCTGGTCGAAGGCGAATACAGTCTTTCTATTGTAAAAACAGAGGCATATACAGACGACAAAAGCTCAGTAAATATATACAAAACAGTGAACAATACGGCTAACCTTTTCACGCAATTGGGAGCTTCGCGCGTTGGGGTAGAGGTTTCCAACCAGAAATACAAGCCTGGCGGAACCGCGTATTACTCAGCAACCAACAGCAGCAATCTCGCCGCCCTTCTCGGGGCCTATGAGACGTCTATTTCTGATAAAGCGATTATTGGAACCACACTTCGCATAGAGCAACATGACGAATTTGGATTTGAAAAAGCATTTAACGTCTCGCTGACCAGGTATCTCGGTGAAACCTCAAAGGCCGGGATTACAGCATCACACAGTTACCGCTATCCAAGTCTCGCAGATCGATTTGGCAGTGGCGCCTACACAAAGGCGTTAAGTCCAGAGACCGTAAATACAATCTCGGCAAGTTACTCACTCGATGATGCCAAGCATCAATTCTCAGTGGAGATTTTTAGTGCCCGTATGAACGATACACTCTACTGGTCGGGTAGCACTCAAAACATCGGAACCAACCTTTCACACGGAATGAACATCGACCTAAAACTCACGAGAGATCTCTGGCGACATCATCTGGGGTACAGCTATGTTTTTAGCCACCTCAAGTTTTACAGCGACAGGGAAATGCCCTTTACACCCGAACACTCTCTCACCTACCAAGTGGATCGATCACTTGAAAATGGCTCTCTCTTTCTGAAATCAAGCTACCAAACCGAAATGCTGGGAGGCTACAGCGGTTCAGCGAAGACAACCGCTTATGGAATGTTCGACGTCGGTCTGAAACAGACACTCATGGGGATCAACTTTGTGTTAGATTGTAAGAATTGCGGTGACAGAAATCTTGAATTGATATCATCAGGAACAAAGTATTTTTCCGGGGGCCGAACCTTTGCTCTTGAAGCCCAATTGGAGTTCTAAAATGAACACAAACCGTATCATTTCTATCGTGGGCCTATCATTAGTTATGCTGGCTACCCGCGGGTCTCATTTCTCGGGCTTCAACGCTCTCCCTGAAGCTTCTTGGATGATCTTCATGGTCGCTGGAATTCTTTTGCCAGTGTGGTCTTTTGCTTGGTTTATGTCTTTGGCAGTCGGTCTTGATGTCTACGCATTTACCTTTGGCGGCGTGTCAGGTACTTGCTTCTCAATTGCGTACGGCATGTTAATCCCAGCATATTTTGCTATGTGGATGGCTGGTCGTCTTACAAAACCATATTTCACAGGCACCCTATCAGGATTCGCCGTGTTCTTTGGTTTCGCAATGGCGGGCACGTTTATTTGCGAGCTGATTTCGAGCGGCAGCTTCTACCTGTGGTCTGGAAACTTTGAACCGACGTTTTCTGAATTCATTAGCCGCGAATTAGCCTATGCGCCCGCAGCGTTTTCGAGCTCAGCGTATTGGGCAGTCGCATTCATTGTGGGTACGGCTATTTACCGAATCTACCAGCAAGCAAAGGCACCAAACGCTCCAACACATTAGCCAGAGAAGGAGCTTCCGCGTATCTCGGAAGCACCCCTGGTCAAGAAATTGAGCGCTTCGCCGCCTCAAGGGTATTGGCCAAAAGACATGCGATTGTCATCGGGCCGGGGCCACCAGGAACTGGGGTGATGGCACCTGCTACAGTCGAGGCATCATCAAAATCGACATCGCCAACGAGCCTGCCTTTACCATCCTCCGTTTCAATGCGGTTAATCCCAACATCTAAAACGATTGCACCGGGCTTGATCCAGTCCGCCTTAACCATCTGAGGACGACCAACTGCGGCAACCAAAATATCTGCCTGGCGGCATACGGCGGGTAAATCTTTGGTCTTTGAGTGAGCAATAGTGACGGTCGCTGATTCATTGAGAAGCAGAGCAGCCATCGGACGCCCCACGATATTCGAGCGACCAATGACAACCGCGTTCTTACCAGCAATATTGGGCTCTACTGATTTCAGAAGCTTCAGACAACCAAGTGGTGTACAGGGAACAAAAGGCTCACCTCCGGCCCACAACTCACCGACGTTACTCGTATGGAAGCCATCCACATCTTTAGCCGGATCAATGGCCTCAATCACGTCTGTAGAATCAAGATGGTCTGGCAAGGGTAGCTGCACCAAAATACCGTGCACCTCTGGATCATTATTCAATGATTCAATCAACGACATCAGTGTCTCCCGAGAAGTCGTTGCCGCTAATACATGGTGAAATGATTTCATACCGCAGGCTTTGGTCTGTTTCACCTTGTTGCGAACATAGACTTGGCTCGCTGGATCCTCACCAACCAATACCACAGCTAATCCGGGAATGACTCCATGCGCCGCTTTCAACGCTTTCACACCGCCAACAACGTCTTCATAAACTTGTTCCGCAAATGCTTTACCGTCGATTCGAGTCGCCGTCATTTCAACACCACCGTTTTGTTTCCATTCAAGAAAACGCGATACTCGCTGTGTACTTTCATAGCACGCGCAAGCGCAAGATTTTCCGCGTTCCGACCCATTGTCAAAAGTTGATCCGGTCCAAAGGTATGGTCCACCCGAACCACTTCCTGATCAATGATCGGCCCCTCATCCAAATCTGCAGACACATAGTGCGCGGTCGCACCGATCGCTTTAACACCTCGCTCATAGGCCTGATGATAAGGCCTCGCCCCTTTAAAACTTGGAAGAAATGAGTGATGGATGTTGATACAGCGACCAGCGAGGTCCTGACACAACTCATCAGAGAGCACTTGCATGTAGCGGGCAAGCACAACCAGGTCCACGTTATGCTCATCGATCAACTGCCGAATCCGGTCTTCTTGAGCTACCTTGGTCTCAAGTTTTGATTTTCCTGTTGGCAGTACTTCAAAGGGTGCCTTATGAAAACGTGCCAAAGACTCGAGATCCGGGTGATTCGAAGCAACAGTTGTGACATCAATATTCAACTCACCCGTTTGTTGTCGATACAAAATATCATTCAGGCAATGATCAAACTTGGAAACCAAAATCAGCGTGCGAACCGGAATCGAAGGATTAATAAAAATCCAATCCATTTCAAAAACAGCCCCAACTTTTGAAAATAGATCTGACAAATCATTTAATGGTATTCCTGATTCTGGTTTTGAGAATTCTACTCGGCAAAAAAAACGTTCCGCTCGAAAATCATCGAACTGTAACAACTCTGTAATAAAGCATTTCTGGTCAGCTAGAAACCCCGTAATAGCAGCTATCAAGCCCATTCGTTCTGGGCAGCTAACCCGAAGCACGTAACGCTCTTTATCCTTCATTCTCGACCTTAAGTTTTCGGCAATGTGACTCCGGTCTGCCCCTGATATTTACCGCCACGATCGCGATATGTAGTAAGGCAACGCTCATCAGATTGGAAAAATAGCATCTGCGCGACGCCCTCATTCGCATAGATTTTCGCTGGGAGATTCGTCGTGTTTGAGAACTCAAGTGTGACGTGGCCTTCCCACTCAGGCTCGAGCGGAGTGACGTTCACGATAATTCCACACCGTGCGTAGGTCGACTTACCCAAGCAGATCGTCAATACGTCTTCAGGAATCTTGAAATATTCCACTGTACGCGCGAGAGCAAACGAATTCGGTGGAATGATGCAGACATCTGATTTGATATCGACAAAGCTCTTCTCATCAAAATTCTTTGGATCAACAACCGCCGAGTGGATATTGGTGAATACTTTGAACTCGTCAGCACAGCGAACATCGTAGCCGTAGCTTGATGTACCGTAAGAGATCAGCTTGCCCCCATCGCGCTCCCGAACTTGGCCCGCTTCAAATGGTGAAATCATGTCCTGGGTTTCAGCCATTTGCTGAATCCAGCGATCGGATTTAATAGTCATGGATTACTCGTCAGTCCCTTGGGTTTTCGTAATTAAACTGCTTGAACCATTTCGCTCAGCGAACAGCGCGAGCCGTGCACCTGTGCGTCTGGCAATATCACGGTACGATTGCGCGATCATGCCATCTGGATCATTGATCACAGTTGGCTTACCAATATCCGTCTGCTGGCGGATACTCAAGTCAAGAGGCAACGCACCAAGCAACTCGGTGTCATATTCTGCCGCAATTCTATCGCCGCCGTCTTCACCAAATAAATGTTCTGTATGACCACACTTCGAGCAGTGGTGTATTGACATGTTCTCAACGACTCCGAGCACGGGGACTTCGACTCGTCTAAACATCTCGATACCACGACGCGCATCAAGCAGCGCAATATCTTGGGGTGTTGTCACAACGACCGCTCCATTCACCGGAACCTGCTGACTCAGCGTCAGTTGGATATCACCCGTTCCTGGCGGCAAGTCGATCACCAGGTAATCGAGATTCCCCCAGTTGGTCTGACGGAGCATTTGTGTAAATGCGCCACTGACCATCGGCCCACGCCAGATCGTTGGAGAACGCTCGGTTAACAAAAACGCCATCGACATGACTGGGATCCCATGAGCGATTACGGGATTAAAAGATTTACCATCTGGTGTCTCTGGACGCTGACCTTGGACACCCAACATCAAAGCCTGTGACGGTCCATAAATATCGGCATCCAAAAGACCAACTCGAGCGCCCTCTACTTGTAACGCCAAAGCCAGATTCACAGCCGTCGTTGATTTCCCAACACCGCCCTTACCCGAGGCCACGCAAATAACCTGTCGAACACCCGGGATCGACTCAGTGCCCTGGCGTGCAGGCGTAACCGGGATTTCGTGTCTGACGCGGATGAATGCTTCATTGACTTCTTTGATGCCCTCGAGCTTTGGTTTTAATTGCTTAACAAGGGAGCGAGTAATGCCCGCAAGCGGATACTTAAACGTCAGCTCGATATCGAGTTCACCGTCTTTCAGTTCACATCGCGTCAACGCGCCACTATGACCGAGATTCGTCTCCCGATAGGGGTCATCATGCTCTGAAAGAATCACAATCACGCGATCGTGGATAGAAGTCGACAAAATCATCTCCGTTTTCATCAAGAGTCGGCCAAAAACATGGCTAGTACCGGTATACTTGGGGATTCACTTGCACCGCAACAAGGAATTATTTCTGTGCCGACAGACAGACGCACCATTTTAGTCACAAGCGCCCTGCCCTATGCCAACGGCTCAATTCACTTGGGCCACATGCTTGAGTATATCCAAACTGACATTTGGGTTCGCTATCAAAAGCAATCAGGCCACCAATGTGTCTATGTCTGTGCTGATGACGCGCACGGTACAGCGGTCATGCTTCGAGCACAAACCCTTAGCATTACGCCAGAGGAATTAATCGCGGGCGTGAAAGCGGAGCATGAGGCTGACTTCAGCGGTTTTCACATCGGGTTTGATCACTACTCTTCAACACATACCGAAGCCAACCGTCATTACTCCGAGCTGATTTATTCTCGAGTACGTGACGCGGGCGGTATTGCGGTGCGGACGATCTCTCAACTCTTCGATCCAGAGACAGAGCTGTTCCTTGCTGACCGGTACGTGAAAGGAACCTGCCCTAAATGCGGTGTCGATGACCAGTATGGCGACAACTGTGAAGCCTGTGGCGCGACCTACCAAGCATCGGAACTGAAGAATCCAAAATCCACGTTATCTGGTGTAACACCTATCCTTAAGGATTCTGAGCACCTGTTCTTTGAGCTCGGGCAACATACAGAGTTCTTGAAAGAGTGGACTCGATCCGGACGACTGCAGCCTGAGGTTGCCAACAAGCTCGCCGAATGGATCGAAGGCGGCCTCAAGAGCTGGGACATTTCTCGTGATGCGCCATACTTTGGTTTTGAGGTACCGGATCACCCAGGTACTTATTTTTATGTGTGGCTTGATGCCCCAATCGGCTACATGGGTGCTTTTAAAGAGTGGTGCGACGCCAACAACTTTGACTTCGACTCTGTCTGGGGACCTGACAGTGATGCTGAGGTGTATCACTTCATCGGTAAGGACATCGTGAACTTCCACTGCTTGTTCTGGCCAGCCATGCTCAACCAAGCAGACTTCCGCACACCGACCGGCGTAAATGTACATGGATTTGTCACCGTTGATGGACGCAAAATGTCGAAATCGCGTGGCACCTTCATCAAAGCACGCACATACCTCGATCACTTAGACCCTGAATACTTGCGATATTACTTCGCGACCAAATTGTCTGCTCGCGTTGAAGATATTGACCTGTCTCTTGAAGACTTCGTCCAGAAGGTGAATTCAGATCTGGTTGGCAAATTGGTCAATATCGCCAGCCGAACTGCAGGATTCATCGGCAAGAAATTCGACGGACAACTTGCATCAGAACTCGCAAATCCTGAGCTCATCGAAGCCATCCGAGCAAAAGGGCCCGAGATTCGTGATGCGTTTGAAAAGCGCGAATTCTCAAAAGTAACACGCGAGATCATGGCCCTTGCTGATGATGTGAACGCCTGGATTGCAGATGTCGCCCCATGGCAGCTCGCCAAGAGTGAAGACACACTCGCACACGTTCAGCCGATCTGTACAACCGCGATTAATGCGTTCCGGTTGTTAGCACTCTATCTGCAACCTGTGATGCCGACGCTTGCTGCAAAAGTTCAAGCGTTCCTGAACGTCGATTCAATGGGTTACGACACGCTGAACGACACGTTAATCGATCATAGAATTGAGATCTTCACGCCACTGCTGACACGTATCGAAATGAAAGATGTTGAAGCGATGATTCAACCTGAAGTGACTGAGGTCGAAGAATCAACGAAAACTCAGACGGCAAGTCATATCGAACCGATCGCTCCTGAGTGCACGATCGATGACTTCACCAAGGTGGATTTACGTATCGCAACAATTGTTGCTGCGATACCAGTCGAAGGAGCCGACAAGCTCCTTCAACTCACACTCGATCTTGGTGGAGAAACGCGTCAGGTGTTCAGTGGGATAAAAGCGGCTTATCAAGCGGAAGATCTCGTTGGACGTCAAACAGTCATGATTGCCAATCTGGCACCTCGGAAAATGAAGTTTGGGGTCTCAGAAGGCATGGTTCTCGCAGCAGGGCCAGGCGGATCAGAAATATACCTTTTGGAACCTGATCAAGGGGCTCAAGCGGGTCAACGGATTCGTTAACGAGGAATTGATGGAACAGGTTACCAAAGCAATTGTTCGCCAAGCCGGGTCTTCGAAATTCTGCAACGCAATCGAAACAGAAGGTCATTCATTTTTGATGGATGAACCTGAGTTTATGAGTGGAACAGATCTCGGTCCTGCGCCCTCTGGTCTTGTTGCTTCCGAGCTTGGTGCCTGCACCAATATGATGCTTCGGATGTATGCCGACATGAAAAAGTTACCTCTCGATGAGTTGGATACTGAAATAACGCACACACCATCAAAAGATAGTCATCATCTTCAGCGAAGCATCAAACTCACTGGAAATCTCACTGAAGAGCAACGTCAACGCTTGCTCGACATTGCAAATAAGTACCCTGTCCACAAAGTCCTCATATCAAGCACAGCCGTCTCATCGGCGCTCTCCGGAGAAGCCGCTTGACCGATTTGTTGCTGATTATTGTTTCAGCGGCACTGGTTAACAACTTTGTGTTGGTCCAGTTTTTAGGCTTATGTCCATTCATGGGTGTCTCCTCACGCATCGACAGCGCAGTCGGTATGTCGTTCGCGACGACATTTGTTCTGACTCTCTCTTCGGTGGTGGCTTACCTATTACAAAGTTTGTTACTGATTCCATTAGACGCCATGTGGCTGAGAACTCTCGCGTTCATCGTCGCCATTGCTGTAGCTGTTCAGTTCACTGAACTGGCGCTCAAAAAGACGTCCCCGCTAATTCATAGCGTGCTCGGAATCTACCTACCGCTCATCACGACAAACTGTGCGGTACTCGGCGTCGCTCTGCTGAATACCAATCGTGCGCACACACTTGCCGAATCAGCCTTCTATGGAATCGGGGCGGCACTTGGATTCTCACTGGTTCTCGTTTTATTCGCAGGTATTCGCGAACGACTGCAACTCGCTGACATCCCAGCACCCTTTCAGGGGGCATCGATCGCACTCATCACAGCAGGCTTCATGGCGCTCGCATTCATCGGCTTTACCGGGATGATTCGGCTATGAAAGAGGCATTTCTGACAGTCAGTGCCGGTGTGCTAGGTCTCTCGGTAATGGGCCTGGTTGGTGGTGCTTTTCTGCAATACGCATCAAAAGCCTTCAAGGTCGACGGGAACCCATTGGTCGATTCAATCGATGCACTGCTGCCTCAGACGCAATGTGGGCAGTGTGGCCACCCGGGTTGTAAGCCCTATGCTGAGGCAATCGCTAAGGGGGAATCAATCAACAGATGCCCTCCCGGCGGCCAAGAGACCGTCGATCGTTTAGCAGCCTTACTCGGTGTCGACTCACTCCCACTCGACGCAGATGAAACTACGGTAGAACAAGATCTGGTTGCCGTCATCATCGAAGAAGAATGCATCGGTTGCACGAAATGCATCCAAGCCTGCCCGGTCGACGCAATTATTGGTGCGGCAAAACTCATGCACACGGTAATTATCGATGACTGCACAGGATGCGATTTATGTGTCGATCCATGCCCTGTCGACTGTATCAATATGGTCCCTAGACCCAAAGCTCCTGATTATTGGATGCCACAACGACCCAATATCATCTCCTCTGACCGCTTTGGACAGATAGGGATGCAGCATGGCTGAGTACCAGATCCGTCGCTGTGAGCGCCACCTAGAAGGTGGAATTCATCCAGAGACACACAAACAACTCTCAACCACAGATCCATGTGTCTTTGTCGACGACCCGAAACGACTCGTGTTTCCAATACATTTTTCCGGAGGCGGACCTGGTGAAGCACTCATCGCTGTCGGCGATACCGTTTCTCAGGGAACGCCCATTATCAAATGCCGAAGTGGCATCATTCATGTTGCGTCTCGCGCAGGCACTGTAGTCGACATCACTGATCACGCGATCACCCACCCTTCGGCTAGGGAGAGCGAATCGATCATTATTGAACCCAATGGGTTGAAGGAGCAAAGCTATCTTGACCCGCTCGTCTGGCCATTCGATGCTGACACGTTGAGGGATCGTGCAATCGAGGCAGGGATCCTCGGTCTCGGTGGCGCCGGATTCCCAAGCTTTAAAAAATGGTCTGATGGGACACAAACGCTCGTCATCAACGCAGCCGAGTGCGAACCCTATTTAACAGCTGATGACACTCTCATGCGGATAGATACGCATTCGATGATTCGTGGCGCGTGTGTGCTCTCTCAAACTCTCGATATCAAAACGATCGTTATTGGGATTGAAGATAACAAGCCTGAGGCGCTTGAAGCGATTGAGAACGCCATAAAAGAATCTCGCTCAGATTGCCTCTTCGATATCGTGTTACTCGATACAAAATACCCATCAGGATCAGAACGGCACCTAATCTGGCTAACGCTCGGCATTGAGGTGCCAACAGGATCACGGCCGGTCGAATTGGGTGTCATTGTGCATAACCCTGGCACATTAGCGGCTCTATCACGTGCGATCGATGGCAAACCGATCACAGATCGCATCGTGACATTGACCGGTGAGGCACTCACAACACCAAGAAATGTGGTCGCTCCGATCGGCACCCCGATTAGTCATTTGATCAAGGCTGCGGACACCAATCCAGCATCACTGACTTCAATCACTGTTGGCGGGCCAATGATGGGATATGCAGTGACTGAATTAACCGCAGGGATTACCAAAACAACCAACTGTTTACTCGCGCGCGAAGTTGAGATCCCACCCGAATCTCCCTGTATTCGCTGTGGTGCTTGCGCCGCCGTGTGTCCTGTTCGGCTACAACCACAACAAATGATCTTTTCCTTGAAAGGTGGCGCACTTGATCGTGCAATCCATGAAGGCCTCACAGACTGCATCGAATGTGCAGCCTGCAACGCCGTCTGCCCAAGCCACATTCCACTTGCAGAATGGTTCCGACTTGGTCGATTTGAGGCACGCGATAAAGCCAACGAGCAACGCCTTGCAGCCGAGGCCCGTGCGCGTTTTGAAGCGCGCAACGTACGACTGGAGCGCATCGCGCAAGAACAAGAAGCGAAACGCGCGGCACGTAAAGCCAAAACCGCAGATGCACTGGAAAAAGCGCGTAAGGCGCGGGAAGAAAACGCATGACCAAGCGACCAGACTATCCACCGAGGGATACCGCTATCATGATGCGTATGGTCCTGATCGCATTGATTCCAGGCGTTGTTGCGATGATGATGTTTTTTGGACCTGGCGTTCTGTTCAATTTGACCGCAGCGATTCTCACGGCGGTTTCCTCAGAGGCACTATGCCTTGGTTTACGGAAACGCGAAATACAATCTCGACTGATTGATTTATCTGCTGTCCTCACAGGTGTCCTCATCGCACTCGCGCTCCCCCAAGCGGCCCCTTGGTGGTTAGTCGTGGCTGCAACCGCATCATCGGTCATTTTAGGGAAACATATTTACGGAGGCCTAGGTCAAAATCCTGTTAATCCAGCGATGCTTGGCTATGCGCTGATGTTGATATCAGCTCCTGTTTCGATGACGACGCTGTGGATCAATCCACTCGCGACGCCGGATCTTGCCGCAGCCTGGTCAGCCTTCCTTGGCCAAGCAAGCGATGCAGTTACAGGCGCAACCACGCTTGATCTGTATAAAACCGAATTTCGGGCGTTAACGGCGATCGAAGCAGTCCGCAATCCACTGTTCAGTCAGGCTCATCTTGGATTTATTTACGGCTATGAATGGGTCGCTTTGGCTTATTTTGCGGGTGGCGTTTGGCTCATCTATCAGCGGGTAATTACCTGGCACACACCTGCAGGACTCTTGGCAACTCTTATTGTGATCAGTGCTTTTTTCAGCTTTGATCCAGACACTGCAACTCCAGTTTGGGTTCATTTAATTGCTGGCGCTGGAATCTTCGCTGCCTTCTTTATTCTGACCGACCCTGTATCGGGCGCGACAAGTCCCAAAGGACGCCTCTGGTTCGCAATCGGAGTCGGCGTACTTACCTATCTCATCAGAACCTACGGGCAGTATCCTGATGCCATCGCATTTGCGGTCTTATTAATGAATTTTGCAGCACCAATGATTGACCACTACACCAGGCCTCGCATCATGGGTCGAGAAGCCAGTGTGAAGGGTCCAGGAGGTCAATCATGACGTTGCGTCTCGCTGCCTTTGGTCTCATAACCAGCCTTTTCGTCGGGGTGATTTTTGTCATCACCAAACCGTTAATCCTCGAAGCCAAAGAAGAGGCACGGATCGCTCAGCTCTACGCACTTGCTGAACCCTTACTAGCTGATGGGACTATTCAAACTCCAATCAGTAAGGAATTACCAAGCGACGCACCCACGTCTTTAGAAAGACCACTGCGCATTACTCCAATCGCTAATGTGGCCAGTCAAATCGGAGCCGTCATTCCATTTCGATCAACCGAAGGATATAGCGGCACGATCCAATTACTCATTGCCTTGGATAACAACCAACGAATTGTCGGCCTACGCGCGATTGACCATCAAGAAACACCAGGGCTTGGTGACAAAATCGATACCCGCAAAACTGACTGGATTCTTAAATTCAATGGTCTGTCATACCTAGATCTATCTCCAAATGACTGGGCTATCGATAAAGATGGTGGGCGATTCGATAGCTTCACTGGCGCAACCATCACACCGCGAGCCGTTGTGAATGCACTGAGAGATACCTTGAATTATCTCAATACACATCCGCAGCTCTTGGAGGCCAATCCATGAAAGTCGTCACACTATGGCTCGATGGCCTCTGGGATCGAAACCCAGCATTAATTCAACTGCTTGGGCTTTGTCCATTGTTGGCCGTGTCCAATACGCTCGAAAACGCCATAGGACTCGGACTTGCGACAATATTCGTGTTGGTCTTGTCTAATGCATCTATCAGCCTCATCCGGAACCTTGTTGACGATGCAATCCGCTTACCGGTCTTTGTGTTAGTTATTGCTGCCTTAACCACCTGTGCAGAGCTCTTAGTTCAGGCATTCGATTATCCGCTTTACCAATCGCTCGGTATTTTCTTACCCCTGATTGTGACCAATTGCCTGATTCTTGGACGGGCCGAAGCACTCGCTCGGCGTGAACCATTTGTTATCAGTACCATGGATGGACTCGCACAAGGACTCGGGTTCTTTATGGTCTTGGTCAGTCTTGGCGCTATCCGTGAGTGGGCATCGGAAACACTGATTCTGGCAGCGCTTCCACCGGGCGCATTCATCGCTCTCGGTTTATTGGTGGCACTGCATCAAGTAATCCAATCCAAACTGAAACACTTAAGAGCTAAGGTCATCGCCAACACCAAAGACCGTCGCGTGCGAACGACTGGAGATATTTCGTGAACAAAGAGATCCGAGCAGAAATCTTCACACGTCTTCGGGATCAAAATCCCAATCCAACCACAGAGCTTGAGTGGAGCACACCGTTTGAACTTCTGATCGCTGTATTACTTTCAGCACAAGCAACTGATGTATCTGTGAACCTCGCAACACGCAAACTCTATAAAGTTGCCAACACACCCTCATCCATCTTGATACTCGGTATCGATGGTGTGAAAGAATGCATTAAAACAATCGGGCTCTATAACTCAAAAGCAGAGAACGTCATGAAAACCTGCGCCATTTTGCTTGAGAAGCACAATGGCGAAATACCAAGAACACGTGAAGAGTTAGAAGCGTTACCTGGAGTTGGACGCAAGACAGCAAATGTGGTTCTAAATACTGCATTTGGTGAACCGACGATGGCTGTTGACACGCACATCTTCCGTCTCGCCAATCGGACACGCATCGCTCCTGGCAAAGACGTCCGGGAAGTTGAAGACCGACTCGTCAGGTTGATTCCAAAAGAATTCTTAAAAGATGCGCACCATTGGATGATCTTGCATGGGCGCTATGTCTGCAAAGCTCGGAAACCAGACTGTGCGAACTGCCTGATTTCCGATCTTTGTGAATACAAAGGCAAACCGAGCCTTTGATTTATTGACGCAGCGTACGACCTTTCTTTGCAGCCGTACGTAAACGCAATGCGTTTAACTTGATAAAGCCTTCTGCATCTTTCTGATTGTATGCACCCGCGTCATCTTCAAACGTTGCTATCGCTTCATCAAACAACGACTGATCCGAACGACGACCGGTCACAGCAACCGATCCTTTGTACAGCTTCAAACGGACATCACCATTGACGACTGCTTGCGACTCATCAATCGCAGCCTGCATCATTTTCCGCTCAGGTGACCACCAGTAACCGTTGTAGACCAAATCTGCATACTTTGCGATCAAGCTATCTTTGAAATGCGCAACTTCACGATCAAGAGTGATGGATTCAAGCGCACGATGTGCCTTTAGCATGATGGTACCGCCAGGTGTCTCATAACAGCCGCGGGACTTCATGCCCACGTAGCGGTTCTCAACGATATCCAAGCGACCAATACCATGACGACCGCCGATCGCATTAAGCTCAGCCAGCAAAGTCGCAGGAGTCATCACTTGGCCGCTGATACTCACCGGATCACCGTTTTTAAAGCCCAATACGATTTCTTCCGCTTGATCCGGCGCAGCCTCAGGAGACACAGACCAACGCCACATGTCTTCTTCAGGCTCAGCCCAAGGGTCCTCAAGAATCGCACCTTCGTAGCTGATATGGAGCAGATTCGCATCCATTGAATAAGGCGACTTCTTACCGCGCTTTTGCTCAACAGGAATGTTGTGTTGTTCACAATACGCAAGCAAGGTCTCCCGCGAAGTGAGATCCCACTCACGCCACGGAGCAATGACCTGAACAGCCGGGTTCAATGCATAAGCACCGAGTTCGAAACGAACTTGATCGTTACCCTTTCCTGTTGCCCCATGACTGATCGCATCAGCACCTGTCTCTTCAGCTATCTCAACCAAGCGCTTGGCGATCAATGGACGCGCGATGGAAGTACCTAAGAGATATTCACCTTCGTAAATCGTGTTCGCGCGGAACATCGGGAAGACATACTCAGACACGAATTCTTCGCGTAAATCTTCAATATAGATTTCCTTCACGCCGAGCGCCTCAGCCTTCGCTCGAGCCGGCTCAACTTCCTCACCCTGCCCTAAATCAGCTGTAAAAGTGACAACTTCACACTGATAGGTTTCCTGAAGCCAACGCACAATCACACTGGTATCGAGACCACCGGAGTACGCCAAAACGACCTTGTTAATGTCCGACATTGAAAGAAATCCTAAAAAATCATGAAAAATCAGGCCGCGCATGATACCAGAGCGCGCGAAACTTGCAGAGTGTTTCCGTTGAGACAGATGAATGAACAATCATTTTCCTCTACCCTATGAGGCATTGAAAAAGGATCAATTCGTGCAACTGACTCTCACACGTCCCGATGACTGGCACCTCCATTTACGCGATGGTGCTGCCTTAACAACCACTGTTCCAGATACCGCTCGAGTATTCTATCGAGCGATTGTGATGCCGAATCTCAAACCGCCTGTGGCAACGGTCGATGCAGCTCTTCGATATCGCGACCGGATATTGGCAGCACTTCCAGAAGAAATGACTTTTGATCCATTAATGACACTGTATCTGACACCAAACTTAACCCCCGAGATCATTAGAGAAGCGGCATCTTCCGAGCACATTCACGCGGTGAAGCTCTATCCACAGGGAGCCACAACCAACTCAGATGCAGGTGTCGCGAGCCTTGATGGTGTTATACCAACACTTGAGACCATGGCTGAAACAGGACTACCCCTGTTGGTACATGGCGAGGTGACTGATCGCACGATTGATATTTTCGATCGTGAAGCTGTTTTCCTCGAGCGAACGCTTGATCCGCTGATGCGACGCCTACCGAACCTCAAAGTGGTACTCGAGCACATCACCACCAAGGATTCAGTTGATTTTGTCAAAGCGCACACGGGGATGGGCGCAACCATCACTGTGCATCATTTGATGTATGAACGAAATGACATGCTTGCTGGCGGTATTCGACCGCATCTTTACTGCCTACCGATTTTGAAACGAAGCCTACACCGTGACGCACTAATCGAAGCAGCTACTTCAGGCTCCCCGCAATTTTTCCTCGGAACAGACTCTGCACCGCATGCAATCGGCGAGAAAGAATCAGACTGTGGCTGTGCGGGATGCTACACCGCACCTTTCGCGCTAGAATTGTATGCAGAAGTCTTCGAAGCGCATGGTAAATTGGATCGACTCGAAGCCTTTGCAAGCCTCAATGGGGCTGATTTTTATGGCCTTCCGCGCAATACCGAGACGGTGATACTGACCAAAACTGATTCATCTATCCCATTGACACGGCCTTTTGGTGACAAAGAAGTGCGCCTACTGCGTGGTGGTGAAACCGTCGCTTGGAGTCTCTCATGATCGAGCCGGATGTTGTCTCCGACGACAATTCGAACGAAATTAATAAACCGAAAAAGAAAACCCGACTCGGCGAGCGTTTTCGAGGATTTATGCCCGTGGTCGTTGACCTCGAAACTGGCGGGTTTAATTCAGAAATAGACGCACTACTCGAACTCGCCATGGTCATTCTCGATATGGATGAGGAAGGAACCTTATTCATCCGAGATCAGGTTCACGCACATATCAAACCATTTGAGGGCGCTAATTTAGAGCCTGCTGCGCTCGAATTCACGGGGATCGATCCCTATCACCCGCTGCGGATGGCAGAAAGCGAAAAAGACGCCCTGACGCGGATGTTTAAGCCTGTGCGCGACGCGATCAAGCACCACGGCTGTAATCGTGCGGTACTGGTAGGACACAATGCGCATTTCGATCTTGGCTTCTTGAATCAAGCGATTAAGCGCTCAGGCATCAAGCGTGCGCCCTTTCATCCATTTTCCTGTTTTGATACAGCGACGCTTGGTGGGCTTGCATACGGACAAACCGTGCTTGCACGTGCCTGTGATGCAGCTGGGTTGAAATTCGATCATGAAGAGGCCCATTCAGCCCGCTATGACGCGGACTTAACGGCGCAACTCTTTTGTGAAATCGTCAATCGGTGGCGCGATTTGGGTGGGTGGAACCCGCACCAAGATTCAGCCGGCCAGTGATTCGAGATCCAGTGATCGTGCAGCGATCACTGCTTGTGTCCGAGAGTGGACTTTCAGTTTTCTGAGAATTGCAGTGACGTGCGCTTTCACAGTCGCTTCACTCACATCCAATTCATACGCGATTTGCTTATTCAGTAAGCCTTGCATCAGCATCACAAGTACCCGGAACTGCTGTGGTGTCAGCGACGCAATACCTTCAGCAATCTTCGCTTCTTTATCATCAACGATAGGTGCAACTAAATTCACATCTTCAGGAATCCACGCTTCGCCTTCTAACGCAGCCTGAACAGCCTCAACCATGGTTTCTAACGCCACACTCTTTGGAATAAATCCAAGCGCACCGAACTCGATCGAACGACGGATCACACTGTGGTCTTCATTACCTGAGACAACAACAACCGGCATCTCAGGGCTTTGTCCTTTCAGATACACAAGGCTAGAGAAACCGCTTGCGCCAGGCATGGTCAAATCGAGAAGGACCAAATCAGCATCATTATGCTCTGATGCCGCATCTTGCAATTCACCCATTGTTGATACCTCAACAATCTCGACCTGCTTGGCCGCCTTAGACACAGCTTGCTTTAAAGCTGCACGAAATAGTGGGTGATCATCCGCGATCACAATCTTGCAGTGATGCATAACGTAAATCCGTTACCGATTGAGATTTAAAGATAGCAAATTTTAGAAAATATGCGAAAACTACTGCTGATATTCGCACTTTTTAGACAAAAAAATACCCGCGGAGCGTGCGCTCGGCGGGTGTCTTGAAGTCTATCCCGCGTTATCGGTTCATGCGATTATCAATCAGCTCATCAACGACTGATGGATCAGCAAGGGTTGACGTGTCACCCAGCGCACCGTAGTCGTTCGCGGCGATCTTTCTCAGGATACGACGCATGATCTTACCTGAACGTGTCTTCGGAAGGCTTGGCGCCCACTGAATAAAGTCAGGTGATGCGATCGGTCCGATTTCAGTGCGGACCTGATTCCGAAGCTCTGCGC
>JAYNIS010000013.1:0-18483 GCA_038109325.1 Gammaproteobacteria bacterium
CTACGAACCAGGCGGTCAGAGGTTCGAATCCTCTCGAGCGCGCCAATTTCTTCAATACAATCAATTAGTTATGAGAGCCGTGGTGCCAATTGTATTTTTGGCTACGTCTCTGCCGTATTTTTGCCGTGCGTCGGCTTCTTCATCGACTGCCTGGTTTATAAACATGCAACTCAAAGTTTAAGTGACGGCAGGTATCCATGACTAACTCTGGCCTTCAGATTTCGCCTTCAAATCAGCGGATACTATGAGGCTGACTAGTTCAAAATAGGGGTATAAAAGGAGCTCAGAGACACACTACTTTTTAAATTTCTTCTGACAATCCATCCAATTTATTGGGTGAGTTATCTAGAAGAACATAACATTCCCTTCGCAGTTCATCTGAAAATTCTCTAATGATCGGCGATTGATCATACGCTCCCGGCCAAACCACACTAAATTGATCAAGCATATCCACATCGATCGGCCGCAAGATACAACCGTCAAAACAAAACTGCGCAGCTAGCAATTCGCTCACGATTGCAATTCCAACGCCCTCTCTAACAAATGCACACGCTGAACCGACGGACTGCGTATCAACCCGAATATTAGGAAGAATCTTTGCCTTAAGAAATATCGCCTCTATCTCGGTTCGAGCTATTGTCTCTCTACCAAGAAGAATGAGCGGACTTCTTCCTAGATCCTTCAAACGAATCATATCTGAAGAAGATAAAGGATGATCTTTTGGCAGCACACACATTAGCCGACTTTTGGCAATTATTTCGCCGGCAACACCTGGATGATGATATGGACCTCGGACGACTCCAATATCGGCCCTTCGCGCGGCTACGCTTCCTAAAATTGCGGGATATGCGCCCAATTCCACTGTAAATCGAAGCTTCGAATTCTTTTCCAACAACGCATTTACCGCACGTGGAACCAAATACGAACAAAGACTATGCGGAACAGCTATTCTGATTCGAGCCTGTATTCTTAGACGAAGATTCTGGGCTACGCTCATCAGTCGATCGAAATTTTCAAATGCGGGAACCACTTCATCAAGTAAGTCAACGGCAGAAGCTGTCGCAACAATTCGACCATGCTCCCTATAGAAAAGTTGCAACTTGAGATCGTGCTCTAGCTGCCGAACATGCTGACTTACTGCGGGCTGCGTTAGACCAAGCTCGCGCGCCGCATCAACCATGCTCCCACTCTCCATTACGGTGCGAAAGATATTAAGTTTGTGAATCATATTGGAGTGTTTCATGGGAGTATTCTCATAAGTTTTACTTATAGACTGTTCACTCTCCCTAATAATATTGTCGAGCGCAATACCTCCTCCTACTCTTTGTCTAATAACAATAAGGAGTTGAGGTGACTGGATTTATTATCCGACGACTCATTCAGAGCAGTCTGGTGATCCTAACGATGACCGTTGTCGTATTTTTGGGAGTTTACGCGATCGGTAATCCGGTCGACATCCTGATGCCCGATGATGCCACGGCCGCAGAAAGAGATTTGGCAATCAAATCACTTGGGCTGGATAAACCCCTTCTCATCCAGTACACAACATTTCTTGGGAACCTACTTCATGGTGATCTAGGTACTTCTTTCGTTTATAACATTGCTTCAATCGATCTTATATTACTTCGCCTTCCTGCAACTCTTGAACTCGCGATCTGCGCATTATTTATCGCTGTATTAGTCGGGCTCCCGCTTGGACTCTTCTGCGGTCTTCGGCCGGGCAGTCGCCTTGATAAATTGGTAATGGGAGCCTCTATCGTAGGGTTCTCGATTCCTAACTTTTGGCAGGGATTAATGCTTATCATGCTTTTCTCCGTAATTTTAGGGTGGCTACCATCAACCGGACGAGGTGAGTTAGGAATTGTCTTCGGGATCGAAACGAGCTTAGCAACCTGGGACGGAATCGCTCATCTTCTCCTACCCGCAATCAACCTCTCTCTCTACAAATTATCACTCATGATCCGGTTGACGCGGTCCGGGGTGCGGGAAGTCATGTACCTCGATTACGTACGTTTCGCACGCGCAAAAGGATTGTCGGAAACTCGAATTGTGACAGTCCACATCATGAAAATCGTACTGGTCCCAATCATTACAGTACTTGGAATGGAATTTGGCTCGTTGATCGCTTTCGCTACCGTTACAGAAACAATATTCGCATGGCCTGGGATGGGCAAACTGATCATTGACAGCATCATGCGCTTAGATAGGCCAGTAATTGCTGGTTATTTAGTCGTAATTGTTTTGCTATTTGTTTTTATCAATCTGGTAGTCGATATCACCTACTCACTTCTTGATCCCCGTATTCAGGTAGGAGGGAGATCAGCATGACAGACTGGATAAATTACGATCATCCCTGGCGACTAGCATGGCGACGATATCGACAGTCGCCATTTGCTTGGATCGCTCTTATCGTGTGCTCGATAATTGTCTTTGCGGCCTTATTCGCACCGTGGCTTGCACCCCAGGACCCCTATGACCTAAATGTCATCGATTTTTTTGACGCGAAGCTTCCCCCGGGTTCTCCATCGCAAAGCGGTTTCATCTACTGGCTGGGGACTGATGGCCAAGGACGAGACATGCTGTCAGCTATGCTCTACGGGCTTCGCATTAGCCTTTTTGTCGGGGTTCTCTCTGGGCTGGTCGCTATATTAATTGGGATGACTCTTGGCATGATCGCAGCCTATTTCGGAGGCTGGATTGATGCTCTCATTATGCGAATAGTCGATTTTATGTTGGGATTTCCGACTATCCTCGTCGCGCTAATGTTGCTGGCGATCCTCGGCCAGGGCGTTGACAAGGTGATCTTCGCTTTAATCTTGGTTCAGTGGGCTTATTTTGCGAGGGCTGTGCGAAGTACGGCACTTGTCGAACGAGAGAAAGAGTACGTAGAAGCGGCGCACTCTTTAGGGCTGAGTCCTCAACGAATTATGTTTATACACATAATGCCCAACTGCCTAGCGCCCGTAATCGTTCTCGGCACTATGCAGGTAGCTAGCGCAATCTCAACAGAAGCAACCCTTTCGTTTTTGGGATTAGGTCTGCCAATTACCGAGCCGTCGCTCGGCCTACTTATCTCAAATGGCTATAGCAACATGTTGTCTGGAAGGTACTGGATTAGCTTATATCCAGGGCTCCTTTTGTTACTTACCGTTTTTTCAATAAATGTTGTGGGAGATCGCTTGCGTGATGTCTTAAACCCGAGACTTTCGCGATGAATAAACCTGTCCTTGAAATTCAAAATCTCACCACTCGTTTTGAATCAGAGCAAGGAATCGCGAATGCGCTGGATGGCGTTTCACTGCAAATACACGAGGGCGAGGTTGTAGGCCTAGTAGGAGAGAGTGGTTCAGGCAAATCTATGACCGGATACTCAATAATGCGATTGGTTGAGCACCCCGGTTCTATTGTTAATGGATCAATCCTTTACCGCGGTCGAAACCTCTGCAGCTTAAGCCCCGAGGAACTTCGGAAGTTACGCGGAGATCGCATAGCTATGATCTTTCAAGATCCGATGATGTCTCTCAATCCAGTGTTAAGAATCGATACCCAGCTATCCGAAACATTAAAAGCACATCGCTCTATTCAAAAATATGACGCAAACCGAAGAGCACTGGAAATATTGCATGCCATGGGTATCCCCTCACCAGAAATTCGCTTACGCCAATATCCGCACGAGCTTTCCGGTGGAATGCGTCAGCGGATAGCAATCGCGATTGCATTGCTTCTGGAACCAGATCTCATTATCGCGGACGAACCAACAACGGCTCTCGATGTAACTATCCAGGCTCAAATCATTCACGAGTTTCAAACACTTATTGAGGTGCGAGGAACATCAGTGCTGTGGATCACACACGATCTTGCGGTTGCTTCAACTCTAGCGGATCGCCTTGCAATCATGTACTCCGGTCAAATTATGGAGCAAGGCCCGGCTGTCGAGATTCTCTCTAAACCAGCACATCCATACACGCAGGGACTTCTGCGCTCTATTCCAAGTCATAACGAAAGAGGAAAACCGTTAGCACAAATTCGGGGATCCGCACCCGCACTAACTCAGCTACCTCCTGGGTGCCCGTTTTCTCCTCGGTGTGAGCAAGCAAAATCCTTGTGTAGCTCACCTGTACCGACTAATCAAATTGGAATATCTCGATCAACTCGATGCCATTATCCAACGGTCCAAACGTTATGAATCGATTTATATTGGAAGCGCACAAAATATCTCGATCCTTTAGTCCGCATGAAGATCTGTTGGGGAAAGTCGTACGATCTATCTTAATTCAACCAAACCCGCCGAGCGTTAAAGCTTTAACAGACGTAACGATAACTTTGAAAACCGGCGAAGTGCTGGGTGTAGTAGGTGAGAGCGGATGTGGAAAGTCAACCCTAGGAAGAATACTCGCTGGAATCTTGGAACCTAGTGGCGGACAGCTAATGTTTCGCGGCAAAAACTTGTCCGATATGGACCCTCACACACGCGCAGAAACTCTCCTGAAAATCCAAATGATATTTCAAGATCCCTTGTCATCGCTAAACCCTCGAAAACGAGTGCTTGATTTAATAGGAGAAGCGCCCGTTGTGCACGGTCTTATCAAAGCCCACGAACGAGACAGTTTTGTTAGCGAAGCTTTGACCCGCGTCGGGCTTGATAAAGATGTAAAGTCACGCTTTCCGCACCAATTCTCCGGAGGTCAAAGGCAGCGTATTAATATTGCTCGTGCGCTCGCTGTGAATCCGGAGATTTTAATTTGTGACGAATCAGTTGCTGCGTTAGATGTTTCTATTCAAGCGCAAATTTTAAACGTTTTTATGAAGCTGAAAGCTGAAGGAAGTCTAAGCTTTATTTTTATAAGTCATGATCTTGGAGTAATCGAGCATCTCTGCGATCGCGTGGCAATCCTGTACCTTGGACGAATCGTTGAGATTGGTCCTGTAGACCAAATTTTTCGTGATGCCAAGCATCCATATACCCAAGCGTTGCTTCAAGAAATTCCCCGAATTGGCGTCGGAAAGCGTCGATTCAACCCTATTCGAGGAGAAATTCCATCGCCATTGAGTCCGCCCAGTGGTTGTCAATTTCATCCACGATGCCCGCACGCAAAAATAGAATGTAGTTCGCGTATGCCGGGTTTGCAGCAGGTCAGCCATGAACATCATGCGGCCTGTCATCTTTTGTATGGGAATTCCACCCATCTAACTACGGAGTTATCCAAATGAACCTAAAACTAATATTAAAAAGACCAGCACTAGCTCTTGGACTCTCTTTATGTTTAGGGGCTTCAATTCCTCTAATGGCCGCAACATTAACGATCGGGAGAGCTAACGAACCGCAGTCTATTGATCCGCAATTCTCGCGCACCGGCAATAATCAGATGACAGCGATCCACATCTATGATCGGTTGGTGTCGACTGACCAAAATGTTCGTATTGAGCCGGGCCTTGCGGAGCGTTGGGAGAATGTCAATCCGACCACTTGGCGAATCTACCTAAGAAAGGGGGTCAAATGGCACGATGGACGCAACTTTACAGCCGAAGACGTGCTTTTTTCTATGGAACGAGCGCCGAATGTTCCAAACAGCCCGGCATCCTTCGCAGGGTCAGTTGCGTCAATACAAAATATGACCATCATCGATCCGCATACTATCGAAATGACCTCGAAAAAACCTGACCCACTTTTTATCAATAACATTGGTACTGTTTACATCCTACCTAAGCATCTTGCTGAAACAGCAGTCAACGCAGATTACAACAGTGGAAAAGCTGCCATCGGAACTGGTCCTTACCAATTCGTCAAATGGGTGCCAGGAGATAGTCTCGTTCTTAAACGCAATCCAAATTATTGGGGGACCAAGCCTGCATATGACGAAGTCATTATGAAGTTCATATCAAATGATGCGGCACGTGTAGCAGCATTACTATCCGGGAGCGTCGACTTAATTGATCTAGTCCCGCCGAATGATGTTCAGATGCTTCGAAAAGATTCTAGATATGATGTTCATCAGGTGGCCTCAGTCCGACTGATCTATCTCGCTCTAACGCAGCGAGACAAGACTCCACTATTTACAGACAACAAAGGACAACCTTTAACTGTCAACCCATTCCAGGATACCCGAGTTCGTCAAGCCGTGAACCTAATGATTGATCGTGAAGCGATCGTCGATCGTGTTTTGTCAGGAGCGGGGGAGCCGGCAGGGCAAACAGTACCCGAAGGCGTTTTTGGATTCGATAGCTCAATGAAGCCAGTCAAGCCAGACCTGGCTAAGGCAAAAGCTCTCCTAACCGAGGCAGGTTATCCCAACGGATTTGGCCTCACGATTTTTGGTTCAAATGACCGCTTTAGTCAAGATGGGGAGGTGACACAAGCCTTGGGGCAACTTTTAACTCGCGGTGGACTGCAGATCAATGAAGTCAAAACTATGCCATACAGTGTCTACTCAAAAGAAGCTGGAAAGGGATCGTTTCCGGCATTTGTATTCTCCTATGGCAACTCAACTGGAGAAGTTAGTCGAGGGTTACTAAGTATGTTCCACACCTACGATAAAAAAGGTACAGGACACGGTACGCTCAATCGATTCAGGTACTCAAATCCGTCTCTGGACGCACTTCTTGTCGAGGCAATACAGGACTTCAACGATGAATCGCGTGAAGCCAAGTTACAAAAAGCCGCAGCATTAGCGATGAAAGAGGCCGCTATCGTTCCACTTTATTTCCAGAGTGTTGCTTGGGCTTCACGCGCAGACATATCTTTCCAACCTCGGAAAGATGAGCGAACTCTTGCAATGGGTGCCGCGCCGAAGTGAGCGAAGTTTCAACATCAAGTCAAATACCGAGCGAGCTCGGTATTTGCCAACAAAAAAATGTCATGGTGCCAATGCGCGACGGGATCTATCTGGCTACGGATATTTATTTCCCGGAACATGATGAGTTTCAACACCACGAGAAATTCCCAGTGCTTATGGAACGCACTCCATATGATAAATCTGGGGTTTCTCCAAGGGAGGTGTCGATATGGAATTTCCAGCCCTTGTCACGGCCGGAATTAGCTGCTCGTCTAACCAATTCGGGATTTGTTGTTATTTTTCAGGATTGTCGTGGTCGCTACAAATCGGAAGGAAGATTCAGAAAGTACCTGGACGAGGGTAATG
This sequence comes from Gammaproteobacteria bacterium, assembly GCA_038109325.1. Taxonomy (GTDB): domain Bacteria; phylum Pseudomonadota; class Gammaproteobacteria; order Pseudomonadales; family Litorivicinaceae; genus HIMB30. The sequence continues at coordinate 7,140 of JAYNIS010000013.1, forward strand.
ACGGATTAGACACTTTAGAGTGGCTAAGGGGAAAAACTTGGTTTAACGGTTGGCTTGGAATGTTTGGTCTAAGCTACGGAGCGCATACGCAGCTGGCTTTAGCATGCCATGGGCCACCGGAACTAAAGGCTCTCGTATTAGATTGTGGCGGATTTGCAAATGCCTATCGTGGTGGCATTCGCCGCGGCGGCGCATTTGAACTGAAACAAGCGACATGGGCGTTTAAAAACGCACAACTGAGCCAAGCTGTGCAGGAGGATCCCTCTGCAAAAGAAGCGATGAGCCAGCAAGATATTCGTCAATGGTTCTCCGAGTTTCCATGGTCACGAGGCCACTCACCTCTACAGTGGGCCCCCGAATATGAAGCTTATTTTTTTGATCAGTGGGAGAAGGGTACTTTTGATGAAACTTGGCGACAAATCGGTCTGTATGCCGAAGGACACTACGAAAAACTAGCTTCGATTCAACCGTTGTTCATATGCGGATGGTACGACCCCTATATCGAATCAACGACTAAGAATTTCATCGGTTCTCAAGCTCATGGATCAAGTCATGCGAGGCTCATATTAGGCCCATGGACCCACGGGGCACGCAGTCAATCCATCTCCGGAGATGTTGATTTTGGTTCTAGTGCAACGCTCGAATATTTAGTCAAGATGGACTATACCGATCTTCGCATCCTTTGGTTCAAATCAATCATGCTCGATGAGCCAATCGAAATATTCCCTCGTATCCAATATTTTAGAATGGGCGGCGGTGATGGCCACAAAACTTTAGAGGGTCAGCGATACCACGGCGGTAGATGGTTAACCTCTGAACACTGGCCTCCAAATCATTGCTCAATGACCTCCTGGTATCTTCACGCTGAAGGACACCTCTCAACAAAAAAACCAATAATTCAAGATTCTCATCGCGAATTTGAATTCGATCCAACATCGCCAGTACCCACAATTGGCGGGAGTCTTACCTCTGGATTACCTGTTTTTGAGGCTGGCGCATTTAATCAAGTGGAGGACAAGAAATTTTTCGGCTCAACTAAACCGGGTCGTTCAATAAAGGACCGCCCTGATGTACTGAGTTTTTGGAGTGATCCTCTCGATAGCGCTGTAGAAATAACCGGTCCCATAACAGCAATTCTTTACGTGAGTTCATCTGCTATCGATACAGATTTTACAGTCAAGCTCATCGACGAAATGCCGCCAAATAAAGATTATCCAGATGGATACGCCATGAACTTGACCGATGGCATCTTACGCTGCCGTTATCGAACCTCTTTCGAAGCACCCTCTTTCATGACACCTGACCAAGTATATAAAATCAAAGTGGAAATTTTCCCGACATCAAACCTGTTCTTGCCGGGCAGTCGCATCCGTATCGACATCAGTAGTAGCAATTTTCCACACTTCGATATCAATCCGAATAGCGGCGATCCTGAAGGACCATGGTCGCGATGGCAAAAAGCTACCAATAGCGTCTGGTGCTGCTCCGAATATCCGAGTGAGATAGTGCTTCCCATAGCCTTATCAACGGATCTTTATCCATGAATCTGGGCTTTACTGGGCAAGCATTAATTACTGAGACCGTTACCGTTGATGAAGCGACAAAGTCCCAGATCAGCGAATTTTTCTCAGACAGTGAGGTAGTAACGGGTCATCTTGAGACTACTGTATTACCAAACAACCCAGCGTACCCTTTTAAAGATAGAACTTGTCATTTTACTACGCTTAAGACGCTTTCAATCCTAAAAGAACTGGGTCTAACTCATTTAAATTTGGCTGGAAATCATGCATTTGATTTAGGACCCACCGGAATTAATGCGACGCTTGCTGGTCTCAATGACTTGGGACTGATCGCAGTTGGCGCCGGGGCCGATCAAGACTCAGCATGCCAGCCGGCTCTTACTTGCTCTGGCGAAGAAACTTGCGCGATTTGGGGAAGAGATGCAGGCCCTCAGTCAGACCTCGTCTACGCAAGCTTTGCGCATGCCCCGTTGCAAGCGAGACCAGGTATCGCCGGCTTGCGTGTGGAACGTACTTTACAAGTAGACCAGCTCGGCGCTGAGCAGCTCTATCGAATCAATCGGCGAACCGGTTACGCCGAGTGGGCCAAGTTACGAGCTCAAATTGGTTATGATGACAACCCCACACAACAAAGATTTTACGGCATTCCCTTTTATCAAGGTGATCAGTGCCTAGATCGTTATGTTGTCAAAGAAAGCGACATGAGGGATCTTGAGACGCGCTTAGCGCACACAAAAGCAACCCAACATATCATTCACCTGCATCAGCATCATTGGGGCGATGATTGGTTCACGAGCCCTTCTTGGGTCTTGGATATCGGTAAATCGCTCGTCGATGCAGGATTTTCAGTCGTTGCGATCACCGGCAACCCTAGAGTGCACCGTATCTATAGATACCGCCATGGACTAATTCTTAGCGGACTCGGAGGGTTGATATTTCATACTCGACGGGAGGCTAGCTATGATGAGTCTGTCTGGCATGGTCAACTTGTGCGGATTGAATCCGATCGAGACATCATCCAGAGAATTAAAGTGATGCAAATCGAGGTATGTGGTCCACCTAAGAGCAACAGGAAACTAAAAGCTGGCACAACTCAAGCCTTCTTATTCAATGAACTACCGACGCTTGATGACCAAGGAAGATAGCTCGATCTGGACAGCGCGAGTTCGCTGGGGGACGGATTACTAATTACGAAAAACAGCAAAACAGATTCTATAAGCATTTCAAAACGCGTGTTCGTAATGCCCTTTCGCTTCCTTCCAGAAAAGTTACTTAATATTAAGAGATGCGAGACCGAAATATCCTCATTTAGGCTGTTCACAGTACATCAAGCGAAACTAATATCGGCCTAGTTGTGACGACACCTCCAGAACCCTGATTTGTTACACACAAAACGCAGTAACTCGCAGTTACAAGCCATACATAGCAATTGTCAAAGCCGATGAAACCTGTAATTGATCTCTTGTAAAGAGCAACTCCCTCTGGAGAAAAAAGTCAGAGGTTCAAATCCGCTCAGGCTCACTATTTTTACTCGATCGAATCAATTAAATAGAGTTGCGTTACCGATACAGTTCTGCCGAACTTTTGCCGAAGTTAGTCCTGATAGGTTATGCACAGTCCGGCAAATGCAACGAACGCCAGGCCAGTAATCACGCTGATTCCAGCGTTTTTGTTCGTTCTACGAACCAGGCGGTCAGAGGTTCGAATCCTCTCGAGCGCGCCAATTTTTTCTCCACAATATCCAATTCGTTGCACCACTCCGGGACGCAACTCTTTTTTTAGCCAAGGAAAACCAGTGCCGAGGTTTTATTGAGTCCTAAGGTCTCGGATACGACCTCGTCCCCACGCCTCTTGACTTAGTGTTTTATTGCAATAGTATTGCATAAAAGGTAATTAGTTGCAGAAAGGTATAATATGAGACTAACTACAGGCCTGGTAGTGGGTTTGTTATCGATCTGTGTGCACGCGGAGACTAGGCATGCTGGGGCACACGTCCACGGTCTAAACCATGTGCAAATAGTTTTAGACGGGACAACGCTGCAGGTGAACTACGAGTTCCCGATCGCACAGCTTCAAGAGCACGGCGAACATAAGCACGATGAACATAAGCACGACAGACACAAAAATGATCAGAGCCCGACCTTATCGGAGACCGAAATCAAAGATAAGGTCGCCATTTCTGAACTCATCCGTCTCCCCGAAGACGCGGAGTGTGTCCAAATAAACACAGTTTATTTGGTTAGAAACGCAGTTGCAGATGGGAAGGCTACCGAAGAATCTGGCCATCAAGACGTGGTCATCGAGGCGACGATGAAATGCGAACAACCTGACAAAGTCATCTCGCTCGATTTCGCTCCTGCTTTCAACAAATTTGATGATCTCGAGAAGATAGAGGTTGAAGGCATGGTCGGAAATCGTCCATTATCCGAAACGTTATCCCGTAAAAGAGCGTCGACCTCAATTTGATTCTCGAGACTACCGCACTCAGTTACGACTTCGGTTCGGGGAGAAGAATACAGTTCCCAGATCTTAGGATATTGGCAGGCGAAAAGGTTGTAGTTGTGGGGCCATCCGGCAGCGGTAAATCGACCCTACTGAACCTACTCTGCGGTGTGCTTCCTGTTCAGGATGGATCAATCCGATTGCTTAATCAGTCGTATAAAGATCTAAGCCCGCTGAGACTCGACAAAGTACGTGCCGATCATATCGGTATTATTTTTCAGTCACTAAACCTCATCCCCTATCTATCAGGGTTTGATAATGCTGTCCTCGGACTAAGATTTTCGAAGGCCAGAAAAAACAGAGTGAAGGACTTGGCTAGAACTGTTGCCTCGTTGGCCACTCAGCTCGGTCTGCCGCCTGATACTTTAGAGAGGAACCCGAGTGGATTGAGCATCGGACAGCAACAACGTATTGCTGTCATCAGGGCGATGCTAGGGTACCCCGCACTCATCCTCGCCGACGAACCAACCTCGGCTCTCGATCCCGTCGCGACACAACAATTTATCTCCGAACTAAATAAATCTGTTGATTCGTCTACCCAGTCCGTCATTGTTGTCAGTCACGACCCAGAGATAATCCCCTTATTCGACCGCGTGATCGAAATCGAGCCAGCCTCATGATTGGGATTGTTCTAGCGTCAATGCGATCGAGACTGATACCGATCGTTCTTGTTATCGTCGCGCTCTCTACTTCGATGGCTCTGCTCTTAGCGATCGACAGGGTGCATGACGCAACTAAGACCGGATTTAACCAGAGTCTGAGCGGTGTAGATCTGGTACTTGGTCCGAGAGGGAGTGGTCTAGAATTGGTTCTGTACACCGTGTTCCATCTCGGAAAACCAACTAACAATATAACGACGACGACCCTATCAGACATTAGCAATGACCCGATGATCGAGTGGGCTGTCCCGGTAGCACTTGGCGACAGTCATCGCGGTTTTCGTGTCATCTCGACAACTAGCGAATACTTTGATTACGTTAAGTTTGGTGGTGACCAGTCAATCGAATTCGCGCAAGGTGTCCCCTTCGAGAAGCTCCATGAGGTGGTCATCGGGAGCGAGGTCGCAAAAACTCTCGGTTATAATCTTGGGACATCACTATTTGTGACGCACGGGTCCGAAACACTCGGGAAATCACACGATGACTTTGCGTTTCAGGTGTCCGGTATTCTTGCCCCGACCGGTACCCCGACAGATAAAGCTGTCTTTGTCAGTCTCGAGGGCTACGAACTGATACACCTCGGTTGGAGTAATGGAAGCAAGGCGATCAGCCTCAGAGATCTCGACGCCAGTGCCATACCAAGAGACAGGCTATACCCCAAAACGGTCACCGCCGTTTATCTTGGCCTGACCTCTAAGCTAGGCCTGTTCAAGTTCATCCGGACAGTTAACGAGTACCCAGACGAGGCAATTAGCGCGGTGATCCCTGGCGTCGCGCTTGCCGAGCTGTGGTCGATGGTTGGCGCAGTGGACAAAGCGTTCCAGATCCTCAACTGGCTAATCATCGGCATCAGTCTGGTCGGAATGGTTACCATGACATTAACAGGGCTCGATAGTCGGACACGCGAGATGACCATATTACGATCCCTTGGAGCCTCACCCTACGCGCTAGCAAGCCTCGTCCTTTTAGAGACGCTAGTCATTGGGATTCTCGCTGTCACTTCGGCCGTCGGCCTGGTTCGTCTCCTCACGTGGGCCGCTGCCGATTTATTGTCTGATTGGACGGGGATCCGAACCGAACTGACCTGGTTGGCGCCTGCTGAGTTCTTTACCCTGATCATTATCGTTTTGGCTGGCTTGGTCACCAGTCTCATCCCGGCAGCGATGGTATATAAACGCTCAATACATAGAGGATTTTTAAATTGATACGGATACTCGGTCTTGCGATCCAATCGATATTTGCGGGGCTACTTAACATATCCATTGCAATGGCCGCAGGATACGACGCGACCGAGGCAGATTTTGTTCGCTGGGAAAATGCGTGGGACAAGCTTATTCCCCCAGGCACCTATGACTTTGTGCCCAAGGACTTTGAGTATGAGCTACTCTTCAACCCTAACTTTCAGAGCCAACTAGATGCCGCTGGCAAAAAACTAGATCCGAGTCTCGAGGGGCAAACAATCGAGCTCGCAGGATTCATGGTTCCCATCGAAGTAAAGAATAGCGAGGTGACACAATTTCTACTCGTCCCCGAGGCTGGGCAGTGTATCCATGTACCTCCCCCACCCCTGAATCAAACACTACTGGTGGATACAACCGAGACGCCGACCAAGCTGAGAGACCTATACGAGCCTGTGATTGTCTCGGGTCGACTCTCCGTCGGCACCCAAAGCTTCGAGATAGCGGATAGTGGCTATAGTCTTGTTGACGTCAAGGTCACCACACTAAACCTGGAGGAGGAGATGATTCCTATCGCTCCTAACGCCGATGGCGACCGATAATCTCATGCTCATCGATCAAGTTACCTCAGCAGGTAAGACCCTCACGCCACAAAGACTATCCATCTTTCGAGCCCTAGAGGCGTTGGGGAGACCAATTACCGCCTATGAGTTACAGGCATACATAAACAATCAATCTGACGAGTCTTTCAATATCAGCACGATCTATCGAGTACTCGATTTCTGGGTTGACCTAGGGTTTGTCCATAAATTGGAGTCGGCCAATAAATTTGTATTGTGTACCGACGAGCACAGAAACCATATCCACGTGCTCCAACATTGCACAGACTGCCACAGCGTAGTGGAGAGCTGCGATATATCGCGCCTGATCAAGATGCCGATGCCGTCCACATTCAAAGCCAACATTAATCAGGTGATCGAAATTCAAGGACAATGCGCGAAGTGTCGGCGTTAAATTGATCTCATAGTGAATTACAGGCTGCATCTGTTTGCGTACCTTCGGAGTTCATGGATGATTCTGGCTATGGCGATCGCTGTGCTATGCTTTCAGTAAAATCAGATCGAGAATCAGCTCTATAAATGAAATTACAAATGACAAAAAGCGTTTTGGGATGCTTAACCATAATGACGTTAATCGGCTGTGACGCCGTCGCGAATGGCATCCCATATGAAGATATCGAAAAAGTAAAGACCGGGAGCATTGTCTACGCCTCAAACTGCTCAGGGTGTCACGGACCAAACCTAGAGGGACAGCCAAACTGGCAGCGACGAGACCCAAACGGACTTGTCTTGGCGCCTCCCCATGATGAGACAGGCCACACCTGGCACCACGCCGACCAGATGTTATTTGAAATTACTAAATACGGACCGCAAAAATTTCTCGGCGCAGACTACAAGTCGATGATGCCAGCTTATGAAGGCAAGCTATCAGATGAAGAAATCTGGAGCGTACTGGCCTTTATAAAGTCGCGTTGGCCTGAGACTATTCAGAAGAAACATACAGAGGTCTTCTCTAAAAATTAGAGCTAATTTTTAAGCCCTTTTATGCTCATCGTCTGATGGTAAGTGGTCTTCAATGGGCCAAGACGACAGATGGGATTAACTATCTCCCGCTAGCAATCGTGATACTAGTAGGGTTCAGAAAAGACCGAGCTCTTTAAATGGGGCGCCGCAAACAAAAGGTTCTTGCAATTCTTTGTCTGGGCCCTACTATCATGTTCGTGAATTGAGGCAAGACCAGCTATGTTGAAAGTACTTGTTGTTTCGTTAAGTTTTCTGGTTGTTCAGATCAGTGAGACGTTGCCGGCTGGTCACGAATCAGCCGGCGATATCTCGGTCCTCATGAATCACCCAGACTCGTCGAATTGCGACCCACATGCCCCACTTGGACTCGATGATATGCCGGGTATGTCTTGCCTCGAGACGGGTCACTCTTGCGCCTTTATTGCCTGCGTTGTCGCGGCAAATGGTGTCACTCAGAGCGGCTTTCTGTTTGGTGAACTCAACAGGAGTTTACTGTCAAACCCTATCAAAAGAATATTTGAGCCTCCAAGAAGAGCGGTCTGAGATCAGTACCCCTATAAGTTCAATTTTTTTGAGGCATAAACAATGGTTACCCTTTTTAATCGCACAATAGTGCTCACTTTCATGTTCATTAGTTCTCAGCTCACTCAAGCGGCTGGCTCTCACGGAGGGAGTCACGGAAGCGCAGACGATATTGGCCAACCGGCCAAAGGCGACCCTTCTCGAACGATTGAGGTCATCATGTATGACAACTACTACAGTATGGATTCATTGAACATCAAAGAAGGAGAAACAGTTCGCTTCGTCATAAGGAACGAGGGTCAGCTCGTGCACGAATTTAATATTGGCACAGAAAAGATGCACGCTGCCCACGAACCTGAAATGCTGATGATGGTCCAACATGGTGTCCTGAAACCAGACTCTATTGATCGTGAAGCGGCTAAGGCCATGGAGAAATCAATGGGGCATGGTAGTCACGACGAACCGAACAGTAGTCTGCTTGAGCCAGGTAAATCAGGCGAAATTGTGTGGACGTTCCCGAAACACCCCAAGGAAGAGATTCAGTTTGCGTGCAATGTCCCTGGCCACTATGCGGCCGGTATGGTTGGAATCGTCAACCTAGTTCACTGAGGAGCGCTAACATGAAGAAACTTCTTATTGGGGTTTTCAGCGCCTGCTTGCTCAGCCAGGGTCTCAACGCAGCTGAGGTAGAGTACTCTATCTCGGTTGATCGAGTAGTTTCAGATCTTGACGGGACAAGAAAAGCTGGAATCGGATACAACGGTAAAACACCCGGAGAGACTCTTCGTTTCAAAGAGGATGACACCGCTGTCATTCACGTGACGAATAATCTGGACGAACCCACATCGATTCATTGGCATGGTTTAATCCTCCCATTCTCCCAAGATGGTGTTCCTGATATCTCTTTTCCAGGCATCCAGCCGGGAGAGACGTTTACCTATAATTTTCCAATCGTTCAGTCGGGAACTTATTGGTACCACAGTCATTCTGGGTTTCAGGAGCCAGATGGAGCCTACGGGTCAATCATCATTGAATCCGAGAAGCGTGAACCGTTTAGATATGACCGGGAATACGTGATCCAACTTGCCGATCCTCATGCTCACTCTGGCGATCGGATCATGCGAAATCTCAAGTCCTCAGCGGAGTACTACAACCGATCTCAACGAACCTTAGGGACGTTGTTAGACGACGCTAAATCGGTCGGTTGGAGTGCCGCTCTAGAAGACCGCCTCGCGTGGGGCAGCATGAAGATGATGCCGACCGATATCGAAGACGTACAGGGCTTCACGCCGCTGATTAACGGAAAAAGTACGCAGGAAAACTGGACCGGACTCTTTAAGAAAGGGCAAAGAATCAGGCTGCGCTTTATTAATAGCTCAGCCATGACCTATTTCGATGTCCGCATACCCGGGCTCGAGATGTTGGTCGTCTCAGCTGACGGTAATAATGTGCAGCCCGTAAACGTCGATGAGTTCCGAATAGCGGTGTCGGAAACATTGGACGTTATCGTGCGACCTAAGGAGTCAAAGGCCTACAGCATTATCGCTGAGTCGATGGGACGAACAGCCATGGTGCGAGGCACGCTCGCCCCCTCAGAGGGTATGATCGGAGCTGTCCCACCGTTGCGAGCAGCGCCCCTTCTCACCATGGCAGATATGAAGATGGACGGGATGGACCATGGCTCTATGCCTGGCATGGACCACGGTTCAATGTCAGGAATGAGCCACGGATCGATGGCGGGTATGGACCATAGTTCGATGTCTGGAATGAACCACGGATCTATGGCAGGTATGGACCACAGTTCCATGTCGGGCATGAATCATGGCTCTGTCGATACCTCCAGCAACGTTGGTCGCTATTACGCAAAGGGTAGTGGCCTCGATCCAATCAACAGTTCTGGCGGTAAATTCCTACAATACTCAGACCTCAAAGCACAAAAGCCAATATACAAGGATCGGGAAGCGACTCGAGAAATTGAGCTGAGGCTGACAGGTAACATGGAACGCTATGTGTGGTCGATTAATGGGAAGAAATATGCGGACGCCGAGCCCATCCGACTTAAATTGGGGGAGCGAGTACGATTTAAATTCGTCAACGAAACGATGATGGCGCACCCGATGCATTTGCATGGTATGTGGATGCTTTTGGATAACGGGCAAGGAGCATTTGACCCTATCAAACATGTCCTTAGCGTCGCACCCAATACCACCGTGTACGCAGAAACTGAAGTGGACTCACCTGGGCAGTGGGCGTTCCACTGTCATCTCAGTTACCACGCGGGCAGTGGCATGTTTAGAAAAGTAGTGGTCGACGACTTTTCGATCAGCGGGGTTCAGCGATGAAAAGAACTTTTGTGTTCTGCGTCGCTAGCCTCCTCCTGGCCCCTGCTCACGCGAAAACAGTGGATCCGTTTTGGTCAATCGGCTTTGACAAGCTTGAACAACGATATAAAGCCGGCGGTGATTTAACGCAGGCCGCCGAGTGGTCATTCAATTACGGTGGCGATGAGCTACAACTACTGATCGAAGGCGAATACGAGTATGACTCGGAGGAAAAAAGCACCGAAACCCTCGACACAATAGTTGCAGCAAAATTCCCCGTCTCGGGATTCTATGACGGTATCCTTGGGGTCAGGCTGGATACACCTGATGGAAAAGATCAGCATCACTTCTATCTCGGAATCGAGGGCTTGGCCAGCCAGTTTGTAGAGATCCAGGCTGGTTTATCACTGTCTGAAAACCCGTCGATCGCTTTTGAGGCTGAGTACGAGGGTTTGATTACTAACTGGATCACCCTCACTCCCAGTCTAGAAATACTTTTGCCGGTCAAAGACAACCCAGCTCGAGATGAGGGCGGATGGGGGCCGAAAGTAGAGTTAGGTTTAAGATTAAGCTACGACGCCGTTGATAGAACCTTCTCGCCCTACATAGGGATCCACCAAGAACGATTATTTGGCGAAACCGGGGGCATCGCCAAATCTAACGGAAAATCAACAAGCACTTTTTTCACAGTGGTAGGCGTCAAACTTCTTTTTTAGAAAGAATAATCATTTGGGGGTAACATCGACCGTCGCCCACCAGACAGCGACGGTTCGGCTATCTCGATTTGGTTCTTTCATGGGAGAACTATTTCAGATTTGCGTTCCACCGGAACATGATTTCGCGGAACCCGATGCTAAACTCGCTTCACCTCGGGATTACATCCTGAGAAATGCGGTTCTTACAGGGAACTGCAGGCCGGGTCAGTCCCTAAGAGAGAGACCGTCTTCCCTTCCGACCGATGACGATCAGCTCGGGCATCAATGAACCGCTGAAACTGAGGCTCGTCGCTGTAGGCTCGCTCGGAGACATACTCAAAAAGCGACTCCACGTGAAACGAAC
>JAYNIS010000014.1:0-18457 GCA_038109325.1 Gammaproteobacteria bacterium
GCTCTGTTAATAATGCATTCACCCGTTTGAGATAACCAGGCGCATCATCAAGCTTGCCTTCGGCTCCAAGCTGCGCATGATCAAAGACCAGTCGAGCCAACTCTCTGAAGCGGCCCTCATCCTTCTCAGATTCTAACCGCATTAGAAGCCCATGGTCGGTGTTGATCTCAAGAATCGGCTTAGAAGCAGGCATCGCCTGACCAGCAGCTTCCATGATTTGGCGCATTTGCGGCCCCATATCATACTCGGTTAACACCAACACGGCTGCAGAGTCCGTCAGACGGACTGATGGCTTCACATCCTCGACCTCGTCAGACAGAGCGTCTTTCATGCGCTTGATGAGCTCTTTGTGCTCCTTGGTCTCTTTTTTCTGCTCTTTCTTCTCATCCTTGCCTTCGCCAGGGAGTTCTAAACCGTCGCGAGTGACATCAACGAACTTGTGATCTTTATATTCCTGCAAGTGACCCATCAGCCATTCATCGATACGATCAGAAAGCAGAAGAACTTCGATACCACGCTTCTTGAACGCCTCAAGATAAGGGGACCCAAGCGCATTCGTATGCGACTCAGACACCAGATAATAAATATCCTTCTGTCCTTCGACCATGCGGCTGATGTAATCCTCGACCCCGACTGCCTGCTTTGTGGTGTTAGTCTGCGTTGACGCAAACCGTAAGAGCTTGGTAATACGTTCTTTGTTTTGGTAATCTTCAGCTGGCCCTTCTTTCAGACACTCACCAAAGATTTCCCAAAACTTCTGATACTTTTCAGCATCATCTTTCGCCAACTTAGCAAGCATATCTAATGCACGACGCGTAACCGCTGACTTCATTGCTTCTACGCGAGCATCTTTTTGCAAGATTTCTCGAGACACGTTGAGGCTTAAATCCGTTGAATCAACGACACCGCGTATGAATCGTAAATACAGCGGAAGGAATTCTTCAGCGCGATCCATAATAAATACACGCTGAACGTAAAGTTTCAAACCACGTGGGCTCTCCCGGTTCCATAGATCGAAGGGGGCGCGTGCTGGCACGTACAAAAGGCCGGTGTATTCACTTTTACCCTCGACCTTGTGGTGACTCCAAGTCATTGGGTCCTCAAAGTCGTGTGCGACGTGTTTGTAGAACTCGTTGTATTCCTCGTCAGTAATCTCAGATCGAGAGCGAGTCCATAGTGCTGTCGCCTGGTTAACCTGATCCCATTCAGATTTCGCTTCTGAATCATCATCTTTTTTGACTTCATTCTTCAGGTAGACAGGAATTGAGACATGATCCGAATATTTGGTCACCAGATGCCGGATCCGGTACGTTTCACCAAATTCGTTCATGTCCTCTTTGAGTGATAGACGAATCTCGGTTCCGCGATCGGCTTTTTCAATACCCTTGATCGTGTATTGCCCATCACCGTCAGACGACCATTCAGTCGCCTCATTCGATGCATCACCTGCACGTCGAGTTCTTACGACAACTCGATCGGCAACAATAAAAGCTGAGTAAAATCCGACGCCGAATTGGCCAATTAAATTCGCATCTTGCTTGGAATCACCAGACAGGTTCTTAAAGAACTCAGCGGTACCTGACTTTGCGATGGTGCCCAGATTCTGAATCACATCGTCGCGAGACATACCGATACCGTTATCGGCGATAACGAGCTCTTTTGTCTCTGGATCAACTAAAATACGAACGGCCATCTCTGAATCGGACTCCATCAGCTCCGGCGCATCAAGCGCCAAGAATCTGAGCTTGTCACAGGCATCATTCGCGTTTGAAATCAGCTCCCGCAAAAAGATTTCGCGGTTTGAGTACAAGGAATGCACCATGAGGTGCAGGAGTTGTTTGACTTCCGTTTGGAATCCTAAGGTTTCTTCTTTTGCAGTCATCGTCCTAATCACTGTTTGCGTGTTGAGAGAATGACTGGGTTAATTGGGATCATTTCTTGAATTCCAAGCATAAAAAAGCCCCGAAGGAGAACCTGCGGGGCCGTCCGCTACGGATCGAGGATCAGTGAGGCACTTACCAACCAGTCGCTTCTTTCAAAGTCGAGCCGATTTCAGCAAGGTTACGCGTGACCTTCACGCCAGCTGCTTCGAGTGCTGCGAACTTTTCGGCTGCCGTACCCTTACCGCCTGAGATGATTGCGCCTGCGTGACCCATCCGCTTGCCGGGAGGTGCTGTCGCACCGGCGATGTAGCTGACCACGGGCTTGGTGACGTTGTTCTTGATAAATTCAGCAGCTTCTTCTTCTGCCGTTCCACCAATCTCTCCGATCATGACAATCGCTTCCGTCTCAGGGTCTTTCTGGAAACGCGCTAAAACATCGATAAAGTTTGATCCAGGAATCGGGTCACCTCCAATACCAACACAGGTTGACTGACCAAAACCCATATCCGTTGTCTGCTTCACGGCTTCATAGGTCAAGGTCCCAGAGCGAGAAACGATGCCTACGCGGCCTTTCTTGTGGATGTAGCCGGGCATGATTCCGATCTTACACTCATCCGGAGTAATAACGCCCGGACAATTTGGACCGATGAGTACAACGCCAGCATTGTCACATGCGACTTTGCACTTGAGCATATCAAGCGTTGGTACACCTTCGGTAATACACACGATGATTTTAATACCGGCATCAACCGCTTCCATGATGGAATCCATTACGAATGGAGCAGGGACATAGATGACTGATGCGTCAGCCCCAGTCGCCTCGACAGCGTCAGCGACTGTGTTAAACACAGGCAAACCCAAGTGTTCAGTACCACCCTTGCCCGGCGTGACGCCACCAACCATCTTGGTACCGTAAGCAATCGCCTGTTCTGAGTGGAACGTACCATTCTTACCGGTAAACCCTTGGCAGATCACTTTGGTGTTTTTATTGATCAGGATACTCATGCCGCACCTCCTGCTGCCGCGACCACTTTCTGGGCAGCATCAGCGAGACTGGATCCAGCTATGATATTTAGATCAGACTGACTCAGAATTTTAGCGCCTTTGTCTGCGTTAGTGCCCTCGAGACGCACGACGACAGGTACTTCAACACCGACTTCTTCGACCGCACCAATGATGCCTTCAGCAATCATGTCACAACGGACGATACCGCCGAAGATATTCACAAACACAGCCTTCACGCTTGAATCAGAGAGTATCAACTTGAATGCCTCAGCGACCCGCTCTTTAGTCGCGCCACCACCCACATCCAGGAAGTTTGCAGGAGCCCCACCATAGAGCTTGACTGTATCCATTGTGCCCATTGCGAGGCCCGCGCCATTCACCATGCAGCCAATGTTGCCGTCAAGGGCGACATAGTTCAGATCCCATTTTGCTGCCTGCGCCTCACGCTCATCTTCTTGCGAAGGATCATGCATGGCATCCAGTTCTGGATGGCGATACATCGCATTTGAATCAATAACCACTTTCGCATCCAGACAAAGCAGGTCGCCTTCTTCAGTGATGACCAATGGATTGATTTCGATCAGCGCAACGTCTTTTTCATCAAAAAGCTTCGCTAAGCCCATGAAAATCTGAGTAAATTGCTTGATCTGCGTTGGGTTCAAGCCAAGCTTAAAGCCCATTTGACGCGCCTGATTTGGTTGAGGACCAACCAGTGGATCAATCGCCGCTTTCAAGATCTTCTCTGGCGTCTCTTCCGCAACTTTTTCAATCTCAACGCCGCCCTCAGTCGAGGCCATGAAGACGATACGACGTGTTGAACGGTCAACGACAGCACCTAAATACAGCTCATTTGCGATATCTATGCAAGTCTCGATTAAGATTTTTGAGACAGGCTGTCCGTTTGCATCTGTTTGATAGGTCACTAAGCGGCTACCAATGTGGCGATCACAAAATTCACGGATTTCCGCCTTTGTTTTCACCAATTTAACGCCACCCGCCTTACCACGGCCACCTGCGTGCACCTGGGCCTTAACAACCCACATGTCACCACCAATTTGTTTTGCTGCGGCAAGAACTTCTTCCGTTGTGTCGCACGCCTCGCCAGTAGAGACTGGCAAACCGTACTCGCGGAACAAAGCTTTACCCTGATATTCGTGAAGATTCATACCCTTTACGTCACTTATTTCTCAGGTCAATAGAAAGCCGACTTGTGGTCGGCCGCTTAACAAACCAGGGCACCAGCGGTACTGATGCCCTGCTCACGATCAAGCGCGCTTACGCTTATTCGCAATATGGATCGCATGGCCATGCACAGCTAAAGCAGCCTCATGCAAGGCCTCTGATACTGTTGGGTGTGCAAACATAGTCATTGCGATATCTTCCGCAGACGAACCAAACTCCATAGCGATGACGGCTTGAGCAACCATATCGCCCGCAGTTGGTCCAACGATGTGAACGCCGAGGATGCGGTCTGTTTCCTTGTCCGCAATCATTTTCACCATCCCTGCTGTTTCATTTGCCGCCATCGCGCGTCCAGACGCGGCAAATGGGAAGACGCCAACATTGTATGCAACGCCTTCTTGTTTCAGTTGTTCTTCAGTCTTGCCAACCCATGCGACTTCTGGGTGCGTATAGATAACTGAAGGCACTGTGTCATAGTTCACCTGAGCGTGCTTTCCAGCAATACGCTCTGCAACCATCACACCTTCTTCCGACCCCTTATGGGCAAGCATTGGTCCGCGAACGACATCACCAATCGCGTAAACGCCTGGAACTGCTGTCTCACACACATCATTGACTTCGATGAAGCCACGCTCGTCTTGTGTGACTCCGCAACCATCAGCCAAGAGCCCATCTGTAAACGGCTTTCGACCAACAGCAACAATAAGCTTGTCGAACGTATCTGTTTGCGGACCGTCTTTGGTTTCAAAGGTCACAGTAATCTTCTTACCTTTCACCTCGGTGCCTTTCACAAGGGTACTGGTCAGAATATTCAAGCCTTGCTTGGCGAAGATTTTGCGCGACTCTTTTGCGATCTGTTGATCAGCAACTGCTAAGAAATCATCCAATGCTTCGAAGATTGTGACTTCCGCACCAAGGCGACTCCAAACAGAACCCAATTCAAGCCCGATCACACCACCACCGATGACACCCAATTTCTTTGGAACGCTTGTGAATTCAAGTGCACCCGTCGAATCGACGATCAAATCGTCTGTTAAAGGCGCGGGTGGAATGTTGACCGGAACCGAGCCGGTCGCAATGATGACATTCTTCGCTTCTATTACTTCAGTTTTTCCATCATGGCCTGTGAACTCAACCTGCTTGTTTGCCAGGAGCTTGCCTATCCCAGCGAGATGAGTAACACCGTTGGTCTTAAATAGCCCAGCAATACCTCCGGTCAGATTGCCTACGATTGTATCCTTACGCTTCAGCATCGCGGCAACATCAAGCTTTGGCTTGCCGACACTCACGCCGTGCAACGCAAGGTCGTGAGACGCTTCTTCAAACTTATATGATGATTCAAGCAAGGCCTTGGATGGAATACAGCCGACGTTCAGGCAAGTACCGCCTAACGAAGGCTTACCGTCCCTACCAATCCATTTTTCGATACAGACTGTTTTAAATCCCATTTGCGCAGCACGAATCGCAGCGACGTATCCGCCAGGACCTGCACCGATAACTACAACATCAAATTGTTGACTCATAAATTTCTCCGATTACACGTCTAGCAACATACGCGCTGGATCTTCCAGCATGTCTTTGATTGCGACTAAGAATTGAACAGCATCTTTACCGTCGATCATTCGGTGATCATACGACAGCGCGAGATACATCATCGGTTGAATGACAACCTGACCGTTCACAGCCATCGGCCGCTCCTGGATCTTGTGCATACCAAGGATTGCTGTTTGTGGCGGATTCAAGATTGGGGTCGACAGTAACGACCCAAATACACCGCCGTTGGTGATCGTGAATGTACCGCCGGTCATATCTTCAATCGCAAGCTTGCCGTCTTTTGCGGCCACTGCGTAATCCTTGATGCCACCCTCGACTTCAGCGATTGACATTTTATCGCAATCACGAAGTACCGGAACAACGAGCCCACGCTCAGTCGATACGGCGACACCAATATCATAATACCCGTGATATACGATGTCGTTACCATCAATTGATGCATTCACCGCAGGGAAGCGCTTCAGTGCCTCAGCGGCAGCCTTCACGAAGAAGCCCATAAAGCCAAGGCGAGTTCCATTATGCGTCTTTTCAAACAAATCTTTATATTGCTTACGTAGATCCATCAACGGACCCATGTTCACTTCGTTGAACGTCGTGAGCATCGCGGCGTTGTGTTGTGCATCAAGCAAGCGCTTGGCAATCGTCGCGCGCAGACGTGTCATTGGAACCCGCTTCTCGACCCGCTCACCTATTAACGCTGGCGAAGCTGCTTTCGCAGGAACTGCTGCCACCGGAGCCGCAGCCTTTGGCGCCGCCATCGCATTTTGAACATCTTCTTTCAGGATTCGACCGTCTTTGCCAGTTCCTTTCACAGAGGCCAAATCAATATTGTTCTCTTCAGCGAGTTTCTTCGCTGCAGGATTTGCCGCTAAAGCCGCATCTGCTTGCGACTTAACGGCAGGCACCGATGTTGTCTCAACTTGCTTTGCTGGAGCACTTGCCACAGCACCAGTTTCGACCTTTCCGATAAGCTCCTGTGACAATACAACCTCACCTTCCTGCTTCATGATTTCTGTCAAAACGCCGTCTTCAGCCGCCACGACTTCCAACACTGTTTTATCAGTTTCAATATCAACGATCAGTTCATCACGACTCACAGCTTCGCCAACCTGCTTGTGCCAGGTTGCGATTGAGCCTTCTTCGACTGATTCTGGGAATTGCGGAGCTTTAATTTCAATTGCCATTCTATTTCCTTAACGAGTCACTTGTGGTGACGTTCACCCTTCCAGTGCGTCTTGTATCAATGCTTGTTGTTGAGCGACATGCAAAGCCATATATCCAGCAGCAGGCGTCGCTGCCGCTGAGCGTCCTGCATAGCGCAGGAATTTGTTCGGTAGATGGCGCCACATCGCATTCAACATGTGATGCTGGCTCTGAAACCAAGCTCCTTGGTTCATCGGTTCTTCCTGACACCAAACCATCTCTTCCATGTTGATATAGGGCGCGAGCGCCTCGACCAGATCATCCTCTGGAAACGGATAGAGCTGCTCTACCCGCAAGATCGCACGATCTTCAATTCCGTTCTCAGCTCGATATGCCTCGAGGTCGTAATACACCTTACCTGAACAAAGGACTACTTTTTTGACCTGCTTCGGATCCAGGCCTGAGGTGTCTTGGATGACTGTCTGGAACTTGCCGTTAGCAAATTCTTCAAGCGTAGAAACAGCCTCTTTTTTACGCAGAAGCGACTTCGGACTCATCACAATCAACGGCTTACGAAGCGGACGAATCGCCTGACGACGCAACATATGGAACACCTGTGCTGGCGTCGACGGCACGCATACCTGCACATTATTTTCAGCACATAGCTGCAAGAAGCGCTCAAGACGTGCTGAGCTATGCTCAGGGCCTTGCCCCTCATACCCATGCGGTAACAACATGGTCAATCCACACAACCGGCTCCATTTGAGCTCTCCAGACGTAATGAACTGATCAATGACAACCTGAGCACCATTGGCAAAATCGCCAAACTGAGCTTCCCAAATAACCAATCGACGCGGCTCAGTCGTTGCGTAACCATATTCAAACGCCAGCACAGCTTCTTCAGACAAGAACGAATCAAACAACTCAAACCGTGGTTGATCTTCAGAAATATGCTGCAGTGGCGTGTATGACTCTCCAGTCTTTTGGTCATGCAAAGTCGCTTGACGATGTGAAAACGTCCCACGGCCAACATCTTGACCTGTGAAACGAACGCCAACGTTTTGATCAAGCAGTGTTGCGTAGGCAAGCGTTTCTGCAAAACCCCAATTACAAGGCAGCGCGCCAGCGGACATCTTGCGGCGATCTTCGTAGGTTTTTTCGACCTGCTTCTGCATCACAAAGCCTGCAGGAACAGTATTAATCTGCTGCCCGAGCTCTTGAAGACGCTTCATTGGGAAGCTCGTGTCGTGGTCCGCTGTCCACTCATGGCCGAGGTATGGCGTCCAATCAACGAATAACTTGCTATCGGGCTCGCGTACTAGCGTTTTGACGACAGGCTGACCTGCATCAAGTGCCGCCCGATAGGCCTCTTCCATTGCCTTCACATCGGCGTCGGAAAATAGACCCTCTGAGACGAGCTGCGCTGCATACAGAGCACGGGTTGTTTTTTGTTGTTTGATCTGAGCGTACATCAACGGCTGCGTTGCGCTTGGCTCATCAGCTTCGTTGTGGCCTCGACGGCGATAACAAATCAAATCAATCACGATGTCTTTCTTGAACTCGTAGCGGTAATCCATGGCTAACTGAGTTACAAAATTTACAGCCTCAATGTCATCCGCATTTACATGGAAGATTGGCGCTTGAACCATCTTCGCGACATCGGTGCAGTACTCAGTCGAGCGCGCATCTTCACGACGTGATGTTGTAAAACCGACCTGATTATTCACCACGATGCGGATCGTACCGCCGGTTTTATAGGCGCGGGTTTGTGACATCTGGAATGTTTCCATCACAACACCCTGACCCGCAAACGCGGCGTCGCCATGAATCGTAATTGGCACCACACGATCACCTGAGGGATCGCTACGACGATCTTGGCGGGCGCGGACGCTTCCCTCGACCACCGGAGATGCAATTTCTAAGTGTGATGGATTGAACGCCATCGCGAGATGCACTTCCCCACCAGGCGTTGACACATTTGAACTGAATCCTTGGTGATACTTAACGTCACCGTGGTTGTCGAACGTTGCTTTGCCATCAAACTCGTCAAACAAGTCCTGCGGGCTCTTACCAAGCGTATTCACCAGAAGATTCAGGCGGCCACGGTGCGCCATACCAATCACAACTTCTTTAGCGCCATGCGAACCGGCACGCTGGATTAATTCATCGACACAGGGGACAAGCGATTCACCACCTTCAAGACCGAAACGCTTCGTTCCTGGGTACCGTGACTGAAGATACTTTTCCAAGCCTTCAGCCGCAGTCAATCGCTCGAGTAGGTGCGTTTTCACCTCAGCCGGGAAATCAGGCTTACCCATAACAGCTTCGAGACGGTTTTGGAGCCACAAACGCTCTTCCGTATCGACGATGTGCATGTACTCAGCACCAACTGAGCCACAGTAGGTTTTCTCTAATGCAGCAATGATGTCCTTTAATTTAGCTTCCGGCATGTTGAAGTTCTGCATACCAATCTGAAATACAGTATCTGAATCAGCTGCTGATAAATCATGAAAACCTAATTCCAAATCTGGAACTCGCTCGCGTTGCATTAAGCCAAGCGGGTCAAGCGCAGCGCGCTGATGACCTCGGATCCGATACGCGTTGATAAGGCGCTGGACTTGGACCTGCTTGCGGTCAAAATCAGATGACACTGAGCCGGTGCCAGCAGACACAGCACGATTCCGATCTTTCCCGAGCAGTAAGAACTGTTCTTGAATTGTTGAGTGAGGTACATCACCTTGAATCGCACCTTCCACCCGTGGCAGTGAATCAAAATACTGTCGCCATTCATTTGGAACACTGTTGGGATCAGACAGATAGTGTTCATACAATTCGTCGAGATAATACAGATTGCCGCCCGCAAGATGCGAGGACTTCAGGCTTTGCTCCATTGAGCCTTCAGACATTGATGCGCTCCTTTACCCCGAAGCTTGTCTTAACGTCGACTTGGCTTGGCCTCGTAGGCCATTCATCTTCCATTTCGGCGTATGCCCCGGTCATTGTCATTACGACTTAAAAAACCAACGTGCTCAGCGGATTGCGACTGAGCCTGTGAAAACGGCACCCACTGGATCACAGCAAGTGCCGCTATTGTGCGCTCTTGAGGCGCACAAGCCAACCTAGACTTAGGTTGCCCGCGACAACAGCATGTCCCGAATATGACCAATCGCTTTGGTTGGATTCAATCCTTTAGGACACACGGAAACGCAGTTCATAATGCCTCGGCAACGGAATACGCTGAAAGGGTCATCAAGTTCTGCCAAACGCTCCTCCGTCGCTTGATCACGGCTGTCTGCCAAGAAACGATATGCTTGAAGCAGACCCGACGGCCCGACAAACTTCTCTGGATTCCACCAAAACGATGGACAGCTCGTCGAACAACATGCGCAAAGAATACATTCGTAGAGGCCATCGAGCTTCGCACGATCTTCTGGCGACTGCAGTCGCTCACGACCACCCGCTGGAGTTGAATTTTGCAAATACGGCTTAATACGTTGATATTGCTTATAAAAAACACCCATATCAACAACAAGATCACGAATCACAGGAAGTCCAGGTAGTGGACGAACTACGAGCTTACCGCCTGTCACAACCTCAGATACCGGTGTAATACAAGCCAAGCCATTTTTACCATTCATGTTGACACCGTCAGATCCACAAACACCCTCGCGGCATGAACGACGGTAAGACAGTGACTGATCTTTTTCCTTGATCAGATTGAGCACGTCCAGCACCATCAAATCTTTCCCTTCAGGAAGAGAAACTTCGACGTCCTGCATATATGGCTCACGGTCCGTTTCAGGGTTATAGCGATAAACACTTACTAACATCTTAATACCCCTTAGTACGTACGCACTTTTGGCTCAAACGTGTCGACTGTCTTCGGCTTGAAGTTTACGTCACGCTTAGTCAATTTCTTCGTTTCTGGATGGTATAACGAGTGACACAACCAGTTCTTATCATCACGCTCTGGGAAGTCACGACGCGAGTGGGCGCCGCGGCTTTCAGTGCGCTCGTCGGCAGCAATCGCTGTCGCTTCAGCTACTTCAAAAAGATTCTGGAGCTCAAGTGCTTCCATGCGCGCTGTATTGAACGCTTTCGACTTATCAGAGATCGCAATGTTCGCGACCCGGTCACGCATTGCATTAAGTTCATCACGCCCCTTCTTCATGTATTCACCATCACGGAATACACCGAAGTAGTTTTGCATGCAGTTCTGAAGTTCGCGCTTAATTTGCGCTGTGTCTTCGCCATTGTCATTCGAATCCAATGCATTCAAACGGCCCATCGCGCGATCAACATCATCTTCAGACGCCAGACGATAATCGATACCCTGCTGCAATTGCTCTTCAATAAAGATACCAGCCGCACGACCGAACACCACGAGGTCAAGCAATGAGTTACCGCCAAGACGGTTAGCGCCGTGCACTGACACGCATGCCGCTTCGCCGCAAGCATACAAACCTGGGATGATCTCGTCTTTTCCGTTGACCTGAGTAATTGCCTGGCCATTCACGTTAGTTGGGATACCGCCCATCATGTAGTGGCATGTCGGAACGACCGGAATAGGAGTAACGGCCGGATCCACATGCGCGAAAGTCTTCGATAATTCAGTGATACCAGGTAACCGGTTATGCACGATTTCTTTACCGAGGTGGTCAAGCTTGAGATAAACGTGATCTCCATTCTCACCACAACCTCGACCTTCAAGAATTTCAGTCATCATCGAACGAGCAACAACGTCACGACCCGCAAGGTCTTTCGCATTTGGCGCATAACGCTCCATGAATCGCTCGCCATCCTTATTTATTAGATAGCCGCCTTCACCACGGCAACCTTCGGTGACCAACGTGCCTGCGCCATGGATACCCGTTGGGTGGAACTGCCACATCTCCATATCCTGCATGGCGTATCCCGCCCTCAGCGCCATACCAATACCGTCACCGGTGTTGATGTGCGCGTTTGTGGTCGACGCATAGATACGACCGGCACCACCTGTTGCCAGAACAGTTGCTTTTGATTCAACAAAAACAACTTCACCGCTCTCGATCTCGATCGCGATCACACCAACGACGACGCCGTCTTGGTTACGAACCAGATCAACGGCAAACCATTCGTTAAGGAAGGTTGTGTTGTTCTTTAAGTTCGCCTGATAGAGCGTGTGAAGGAGCGCGTGACCTGTCCGGTCAGCAGCGGCACATGTCCGCGCAGCCTGACCACCGGCTCCATATTCCTTCGACTGCCCGCCAAATGCGCGCTGATAAATACGACCATTTTCAAAACGAGAGAATGGGAGACCCATGTGCTCCAATTCAAATACAGCCTCTGGACCCACCGAGCACATGTATTCGATCGCGTCCTGGTCACCGATGTAGTCAGACCCTTTCACGGTATCGTACATGTGCCAGCGCCAGTCATCATTAGGATCCGCACTCGCGATCGCGCATGTGATACCACCCTGAGCAGAAACCGTGTGCGAGCGAGTCGGGAATACCTTTGTTAGACACGCTGTCTTAAAACCAGACTGAGCCATCTGCAGTGATGCACGCATACCCGCGCCACCGCCACCAATTACAACCGCATCAAAAGATAGTTTGCGAAGCCCTATCATGGATTAAAACCCCCACAAAATACTGATAGCCCAGACCACGTAGATGAATAAGGTAATCGCTACGAATCCCAAAAACGCCACTCGAATCACTCCCTTTTTCATATAGTCAGTGGCAACGGTCCACAAGCCGATCCACGCATGACCAGCTAGGGCCAAAACTGTCAGGAGCGTGAAGATACGCATCCAAGTCTGACCCATAAAACCTTGCCATTGTGCGAACGTTAATTCGCCGCCGTTAACTGCGAGCCAAACAACCATAACCACTGTGTAGGCCGCAAGAATCAGAGCACTAAAGCGCTGGACAACCCAATCGGCAACACCGCTACGGCCGTAGTTCAGTACGTTCGTTACCATACCCAAGCCCCTGCCAAAACGATGAGCACAAATGCCAAGGCCATTGACACTTTTGCAAATACAGGACCTGATTCAAGCGTCTCGCCATATCCCATATCCATAAGTAAGTGTTTCGCGCCAGCCACGAAGTGATAAGCCAAGGCTGAGAGTACACCCCAGATCATAAATGCCATAAATCCGTTTTCGAGTAATGCTAGTGCATCCGCGAAGCCAGCCTCGTTTTCAAGCGACAGACCTAAAAGAGCCATCAAAATAAAACTGCCGAAGAACAGGATGACACCAGACACTCTGTGCAGAATGGATGCAATCGCAGTTATCGGGAAACGGAAGGTTGTCAGGTCTAGGTTGACCGGACGCTCACTCGACATAGCCATGTCTTGGAAATCCTCTTCATACCGGTGATCAATGTGGTCGACAGTATAATGCCCTCTTCCAAACGTTACAAAGGGTAACGCATGCTCTTTTACGACTAAATAAAGTGCGGCCAATTGACACCTGAGTTCGCCTGATTATAGTGGGCAACGCTTCCGCACGTTATGTGCACCGCACAAAGATCTCACAAATACGGTCTAACTAGCGGATTTACAAATAAAGGAACCGAAAAACATGGCTGAAAAAAATGCCACACTAACCCTTCCAACGGGTGAAGTTGTCGACTTACCAGTTCTCAAGGGATCGTACGGACCAGATGTAATCGATGTTTCAGGATTATTGAAAGCGGGATATTTCACCTACGACCCAGGCTTTATGTCGACGGCGTCCACCGAATCTAAGATTACATACATCGATGGAGACGAAGGAGTGCTTCTTCATCGCGGTTATTCGATCGAAGATCTCGCGGAAAACTCTGACTACTTGGAAACGTGCTTTCTCCTATGGTACGGGCATCTCCCTAATAAAGAGCAAAAGCAAGTTTTTGTGGATAATATTACACGCCACACCATGGTCCACGAGTCGCTGGCACATTTCTTCGATGGCTTCCACCACAACGCGCATCCTATGGCGATGATGTGCGGCGCCGTTGGCGCTTTGTCGGCGTTCTACCATGACGTGATGGATATTCGCTCAGATCGCGACCGCGAAATTGCGGCACATCGTTTGGTAGCAAAAATGCCGACGCTCGCAGCGATGTGTTACAAGCACTCGATTGGCCAACCATCCATGTATCCGCGCAACGATCTGTCGTACGCCGCAAACTTTCTTTATATGATGTTTGGTACGCCCTGCGAGCAATACACGGTCAGCCCTGCGGTTGAAAGAGCGATGGATCGTATCTTCCTATTGCACGCCGACCACGAACAGAACGCATCAACCTCCACCGTTCGCCTCTCCGGCTCAACAGGTGCAAACCCATTTGCTTGTATCTCAGCCGGTATTGCTGCGCTTTGGGGGCCCGCTCACGGCGGCGCAAACGAAGCTGTCTTGATGATGCTTGATGAGATCGGATCAGTAGAAAACATTCCGATGTTTATCGAGAAAGCGAAAGATCCGAATGACCCATTCAAGCTGATGGGGTTCGGCCATCGTGTCTACAAAAATTTCGATCCGCGCGCCAAGGTGATGAAGTTATCGAGTGACGAAGTGTTGGCTGAGCTCGGTGTGAAAGATCCACGATTAGCTGTCGCAATGGAACTCGAAAGGATTGCCCTGTCGGACCCATATTTCGCTGAACGTAAACTCTTCCCTAACGTTGATTTTTACTCAGGAATTATCCTGAGCGCGATTGGTATCCCAACCAGCATGTTCACCGTGATTTTTGCTGTGGCTCGGACGATTGGATGGATCGCGCACTGGCACGAGATGAGTTCAAGCCCATACAAGATCGGTCGTCCACGTCAACTCTACACCGGAGAGCCGCCGCGTCCCTATGAGGTGAAGTGATGATCAATACCCTGTCTCTCAGCATAAAGCTAATTAGTTTTTGACAATTAGCTCGTAGCCCCTGTGCCAGCTAATTGGTCAGGAAAATGCATCTTTTAAGTGATTCAACCTTGCGGCAAGTAGCTCCGAGTCGTATGGGACCGAGTCACCTACACCCCATACTGGGTTTGGCCAGGCATCATCATCCGGGAATCGCGCGATGCAGTGAACATGTAACTGACGCACTTGGTTTCCAAGTGCAGCGATATTCAATTTATGAGGTGAGAATTGATCCCGCATGACCCTCGCAACATGATCAATTTCGAGCCACACATCGCCTCGCAATTCGGGGCTGAGATCAATCAATTCAACAGCATGAGTTACACGAGGAATGATCAAAATCCATGGCCACCTCTGATCATCCACCAAACGCAAGTCACACACACCTAATGAAACAAGTGGATAGCTCGTTTGTTTGAGCTGAGAGTCAATTTCGAAGGTAATTGCATCCATGCGACACCCCTTAATCCTTTCTTAATGAATGTCCATCGAGCCAACGTTGCTCGTCGTCTAGACCGATTTCTTTTTTCCAAATCGGCACGCGAATTTTTAATTGATCGATTGCTGCAGACGCAGCTCCCAATGCATCTTTCCGGTGTGCACTGCTTGCCGCGATCACGACGCTGGCCTCACCTACGCGAACAAGACCGCGCGAATGAACTATTACAAGCCTAACCGGATATTCACCACAAATATCATCACACAGCTCACTCAACGCCTTCAATGCCAACTCGGGGTGCACGTCGTAATCCACCGCCGCAGCCGACAGGCCTTCATTATGATTACGAACAACACCAAAAAATTGCGCTATAGCACCGTGTGCAGGATCTTGCACCAACACATCGAGACCACTTGTCTGACATGGTCCGTCAATCAAGCCACACAGATACCGCCCACCCTCTTTGCTAGCAAATAAATCCAAGCTAACCTCCAGCTACTGGCGGTAATAAACTGACTTCATGGCCTGACACAGTCACGTGATCCCTCAAGAGTTCATCGCCCTCAGCGAAAACAGAACGCTTAAGCACACCCTCTAAATCCGACCGATTAATCTCGAGCAGGTGACTCGACACGGCCGCCCGGATTGATGCCACACTGGCATCATCGACCTCGACCGTAAAGTTGTTGCCAAGATCGCGGAAGGCTCCTAAACAGTGCACAGTTATCGCAGTCACAGTCGACCTTTTCGGCCTTGTTTTTCAATCATCACGATGGCCTTAGGCAAACCTTCGATGAAGATACCGAAACACTCTTTAACGGCCTGCAAACTGCCGGGAAGTGTGATCACGAGCGCCCGTCCAATCAAACCACCACCCATACGCGACAGCCATGCGGTCTTGGTGTAAACCGCGCTTTCTGAACGCAACCATTCACCGAGGCCCGGCAATTCAGGGTTCAAATAGTCAGCTAACGCAAGGGGCGTTACGTCGCGTGGACCAGGGCCCGTGCCGCCAGTGCACAAAATCACATGAGGATCATGTGTTTCAGAAATCTCAGAAATTGTCCTCTGAATTAGCTCGTACTCATCCGGGATGACTTTATATTCACAAATCTCAGCACCCTGCTCAGTCAACGAATCAACAAGATATTGACCAGATTCATCCTCATACGTGCCGTCAGATGCTCGATCGCTCATAACAACAACAGCTACTTTTCGCTCATTAAGAGGGGTCGTGGATGGTAGCCGCTCGAGAACCCAATTCGGAATCACTGCATCGGGATTAATCCAAACACCTGACTTCCCGCCCGTTTTGGTTAGTAGCTCAAGGTTACTGATCCTGAGAACAGGGTCAGTGCCTTTGCAAAGATCCCAGATGCAAAGTAATGCCGCATTAGCGCCAGCAAGGGCCTCCATTTCAACACCAGTCTTAGCGTGCGCGGCAGCTTCACAGAACACGCGCACCGCCTGCGCATCATGATCCAGTTCAAAAGATACGAGCACCTGATCAAGCGGCAGCGGGTGACACATCGGTAACAAATTGGCACACTGCTTTGCGCCGCTCACGCCCGCGATTTCCGCCATCGGAAAACAATCCCCCTTCGGCAACGTTTTATCGCGGACTTTAACGAACGCGTTAGGCCCCAAATGAATGGTTCCCGCAGCTAATGCACGACGAGTCGTGTGGCGCTTACCACCAACGTCGATCATTGAGAAATTTGAAACGAGCTCGGTTGCAGCCAACTCAACCTCCTATAGAAGCGAAATGTGGCGTAGCTCCCGTATTATGATCATGTAGACCATGACCGGCGACTTTTAGATCCAATAGTTCGCAGATTGTTTCTTTCAGTGCTTCCTTATCTGAGTCCCGTTGTAGTAATGGTCTTAAATCATGCCCGCCTTCACCAAATAAGCACAAATGCAGACCACCTTTAGCTGAAACTCGCAAACGGTTACAGGTCGTACAGAAATCCTTCGAGTATGGCGCGATCAGACCGACACTACCAATTTGACTGGAATGTTTCCAAACCCTAGCTGGACCTCCAAGGGCATCACGAGGCGCCTCGGACCAGCCATTGCTTTCGAGTTTCTTCACGAGAACCTCGCCAGACAGGTGATGCTTATCAAAATATGCTCGATTTTCGCCCGTTTCCATTAACTCTATGAAGCGAAGATTCACTCCTTCCGATGCCCATTGAATGAACGCATCAAGCTCAGTGTGATTCAGATCTCTCAGGAGCACTGCATTGACCTTGACCGGGGAAAATCCGATCTCCTGGCACAGCCTCAAGCCAGCCATTACTTCCTCGAACCGGTTCTTCCCTGTAATCAATTCAAACCGTTCGGGCGTTAACCCATCGATAGAAACGTTAATCGCATTGACGCCCGCATCAAAAAAGCTTTGCGCACGCTCGGGTAGCTTGTAGCCATTCGTAGTCATAGCCACGGTTTCAATACCCGGGGTCTGAGACACCACTCGCGCGATATCGAGAAAGTCTTTTCGGAGCGTCGGTTCCCCACCTGTCAGGCGAACCTTGCGGGTTCCGAGCTCCGCGAAACCAGCGATTAGTCGACGAATCTCGTCGACACCGAGAAAACCATCAGCCTCACCCTTATATCCATCGGGAAGGCAGTAGGTGCACTTGAAGTTGCAGACATCCGTGATTGATAACCGAAGGTACGGGAAGCTTCTCCCGAACCGGTCTGTCAGAATTTTTTCGACCATTATGCGCCTTGGGTAACGTCAAATAATTATGTACCTACAGAATCGCACAAAGCGTTATATACGTCAAAATATATCGGGTAAGCCACTCGGATTTGAGTGATAAAAGTTAACCGTGTCTCCAGCCTGCATCGAACCCTGATTCTCACTCAGCACGATCCAACCATTCATCTCAAGAAGTGGCATCGTTTGGAACGACTCCTGACCTTCTAGCGCCCGAGCGCTCGCACCACCTTTCCCTCGGACACACAGAGCCTTCAAAAAAACAGCCATCCCGTCTGGCTTCTCAACGTCATTATCAAGTCGAAGCTTGAGCGGGGTCTCGAGTGGCTTCTGCTGCATCACCGACAAAGCGTGGTAAACATAGAACCTGCAGTTCACAACCGTAGACACCGGATTACCTGGAAGTCCAAAGTACAAGGTACCGTTCGGTAGGATAGCAAACAGCAGCGGTTTACCCGGCTTCTGCGTCACTTTGTGGAAAACAATCTCGGCACCGACCGCCTCTAAGGCTGGTCTCACGAAGTCGTAACTCCCCATCGATACCGCGCCCGATGAAATGACAAGATCCAGAGAAGCCTCCATCACTCGGTTCAAGAATCCGACCATCTCGTCGAGGGTGTCACCGACATGTTCGTTGACCA
>JAYNIS010000015.1:0-18247 GCA_038109325.1 Gammaproteobacteria bacterium
GATAGGTCCACAAAGTTGACAGTCACCATGCCCACACGCGGATTTTTTAATTCGCACTGAATGAGCAGAGCGAGATCCCGCTTGATCTGCTCACCCAACCGTTGTGTGCGACTAAATTCCGCCAGCATTAGATCTTCCGTGCAACCTCGCGAACATCGAAGACTTCGATTTTGTCGCCTGGCTTCACGTCCGTGTAGTTCTTCACGCCAATACCACACTCGGTACCATTACGAACTTCGTTAACGTCGTCTTTAAATCGACGTAGAGACTCAAGTTCACCCCCATAAATCACAACGTTATCGCGCAATACGCGGATTTTCTTGTTCCGATAGACAATGCCTTCAACCACCATACAGCCAGCAATTTGACCGAATTTTGGTGAATTAAAGACATCACGCACCTCAGCCACACCCACAATTTCTTCACGGAGCTCAGGCGCAAGAAGACCAGACATCGCTGCTTTAACGTCGTCGACAATGTCATAAATAACACTGTAGTAACGTAGCTCAATGCCATCACGCTCAATGACCTGACGGGCACCAGCATCAGCACGCACGTTAAAGCCGAGAACGATAGCCCCGGCAGACGATGCGAGCGTTGCATCTGATTCAGTGATTCCACCAACACCCTGAGCGATTAAGTTCACGCGGACTTCATCTGTCGCGAGCTTAAGAAGTGCAGACGACAACGCTTCGAGTGTGCCTCGCACATCAGTTTTCAGAACGATGTTGAGGTTGGATACTTCACCAGCTTCCATATTGGCAAACATCTGATCGAGCTTTTGCGCTTGCTGACGCTTATGTTCAGCATCACGAGTTCGTTCTGAACGGAATTCAGCGACTTCACGTGCCTTCCGCTCGTTTTCAAGAACCATGAGTTCATCACCCGCATCCGGCGTACCCGACAAGCCGAGGATCTCAACTGGAATCGATGGACCTGCCTGCTTAATTTGCTTGCCGTTTTCATCAACTAATGCACGGACTTTACCGACCTGTTCACCAGCAAGAATAGCATCGCCGACCTTCAAAAGACCATTCTGTACGAGCACTGTAGCAACTGGACCACGACCTCTGTCGAGACGTGATTCAACAACTGTTCCGCGGGCTGGACCCTCGTGAACAGCCGTCAGCTCCAATAGTTCAGCTTGCAGCAATACCGCTTCGAGAAGCGCATCAATACCTTGACCAGTGTGCGCACTCAAAGGAATGAACTGCACATCACCACCCCAATCTTCTGGAATGACTTCGCGGCTAGCTAACTCGGTTTTCACTCGATCTGGGTCTGCTTCTTCCTTGTCGATTTTATTCACGGCGACAACAATTGGAACGCCAGCTGCGCGTGCATGTTGGACCGCTTCTTCTGTCTGCGGCATGACGCCATCGTCGGCTGCGACAACAAGAATCACCACGTCAGTTACTTGAGCGCCACGAGCACGCATACTTGTGAAAGCCGCGTGACCTGGCGTATCAATAAAAGTAATCATGCCGTTATCTGTGTCGACGTGATACGCGCCGATATGTTGGGTAATCCCACCCGCTTCTCCAGCGGCAACCCGGGATTTACGAATCCGATCGAGGAGCGACGTTTTACCATGGTCAACATGACCCATGACTGTCACGACTGGTGCGCGCGGTGTGCGTTCCCCTTTCAGCTCTTGATAGTCATCAAGTACTGATTGCTCGAGTGCATCGTCAGCAACAACTTCAATCTTGTGACCCATTTCTTCAACCACAAGTACAGCCGTATCTTCATCCAGTACCTGGTTGATTGTCGCCATGACGCCCATCTTCATCAAAATCTTGATGAGCTCACCAGACTTCACAGCCATTTGACTTGCCAATTCGGCAACAGTCACAGGACCTGAAATCTTCACATCACGGATGATTGGTGCAGCTGGCTTCTCAAATTTGTGCGAAGACAATTCTTCAGCTGCCTTTCCTGGCTTGCGCTTGCCACGCATCTTAGGTCCGCGCTCATCATCAGTTGGCACAAGCTTTCCGCGCTTATCATCACGCTTCCCGGTTGGCTTACCATGGCGACGCGGCTCATCATCATCTACAGGACGGTCACGACGTACGTGCGGGTCCTTCTTGTGACGACGACCATCATCCTCTTTTGGTGGCGGAGGCGGCTCTACGACTGCCGGATCAATGAACACATCTTCAACAGGTGTTGCGGCCTCTTCGGCAACCGGCACTTCTTCCGGGGTGACTGATACAGCCTCCACAACCGGTGCTACTTCTTCGTCTCTCCGACGAGCTTGTTCTTTACTTTCTTGCTCTTCGCGTAATTTCGCTTCCTCAATTTCGCGCTGCTTTTCTGCCTCGGCTGTTAAGTCGCGATGAACATAGGTTCGCTTCTTACGCACTTCTACATTCACGGCACCAGCGCCCGCCTTAATCGTGGATGTCGATTTACGACGTAGCGTCACTTTAGCGGGATCTGCAGAAACTTTGGCTTGTCCAGAACGAATATGCGCAAGGAGCTTTTGTTTCTCATGATCAGTAACGACATCATCGGGCGACGACTTATCGATCCCTGCTCCTGCCATCTGAGAGAGTAATTGTTCGGCTGGAATTCCAACGAGTGTGGCCAGCTGTTTTACCGTTGTGTCAGACAAAACTTACTCCTGTTCGCTACTTTCTTCGGCTGATTCATCAGCGTCATCTGCGAACCACGGTTCACGCGCTTTCATGATGAGGGCTGCCGCTGCGGCTTCATCCACACCCTCAATTTCAGTCAATTCATCAACCGACAGTTCCGCTAAGTCTTCCATAGTGCACACACCACGATCTGCAAGCTGATATGCAAACCCTGGGGTCATACCTTCCATTGTTAGAAGATCATCCTGTGGCTCACGCGATCCATCCCCGGCAAGCGCAGCAGTCAACAACACATCTCGTGCACGCGCTCTGAGGGTTTCCACAAGATCTTCATCAAACCCATCGATCGACAGCATTTCTTCTACAGGTACATAGGCCACTTCATCAATCGAAGTAAAGCCTTCTTCAACCAGGATACGCGCCAATTCAGCATCTGCGTCCAGTCGAACCATAAACATATTTACCAGCTTCTCAGACTCTGCCTCCTGACGCTCGACAGCCTGCTCTTCACTCATAACATTGAGTTTCCAAGCTGTCAGATCAGATGCCAAACGCACATTTTGACCACCACGTCCGATTGCCTGAGCGAGATTGTCACCAGTGACAGCTACATCCATTGAGCGATTATCTTCGTCCATCACAATTGACGACACTTCCGCAGGTGCCATGGCATTAATAACGAGCTGTGCTGGATTATCATCCCACAACACAATATCCACACGCTCACCGTTGAGTTCGTTGGAAACGGCTTGCACGCGAGCGCCACGCATACCAACGCAAGCACCGACTGGATCAATTCGCCCGTCATTGGTTTTAACGGCAATTTTCGCCCTCATTCCGGGGTCACGCGCAGCACCACGAATTTCGATGGTTTCTTCAGCGATCTCCGGTACTTCAATTTTGAACAGTTCGATTAAAAATTCAGGTGAAGTACGAGATAGAATCAATTGTGGACCACGACCCTCAGTACGAATCTCCTGGAGAATCGCACGAACACGATCGTTCACACGGAAGATTTCACGACCGATCAGGTTTTCACGTGGTAAAAGGGCTTCAGCAGCTCCACCGAGATCAACGATCACGGCATCGCGTGTAACTTTTTTCACCGTGCCGTTAATCAGACTCAACAAACGGCTTTCATAATCTGCGACGACTTTCTCACGCTCAGCTTCACGCACCTTCTGAACAATCACTTGCTTCGCTGTTTGTGCCTCAATGCGACCGAAATCAACACACTCAACTTCAATTTCGTATTCATCACCAACCTGAAGGCCCGCATCAATCTCGGCAGCTTCTTCAGTGGTTAACTCTGAACCCAAGATCGCAAGATGATCATCTGGCACCACAACCCAACGACGAAACGTGTCGTATTCGCCTGTGGCGCGATCAATCGCAACACGAATATCGGCTTCTTCATCTTCGTAACGTTTGCGCGTCGCTGTCGCCAATGCATGTTCGATTGCTTCAAATACAATTCCTTTCGGGATCCCCTTTTCATTTGAAAAGAGTTCAACTACCTGAAGGATTTCCTTACTTCCCATCTTTGCTTCCGCCTACTTGTGTGACATCAGTCACAACCAATTGACCTCGTTCAATGTGCTCTGCTGGGAATTCATATTCTAAATCCCCTTGTTGCAACAGCACCGCTTGATTCTCGACTCCAGCGATGACGCCTGAGTAATTTTTTCTTCCTTCAAAAGGAACCTTTAACTTGAGCTTGGCTTGATAGCCCACAAACCGCTCAAAGTGTTCAAGTTTATACAACGCACGCTCAATCCCAGGCGAAGACACCTCAAGGGTGTATCGTTCAGGAAGCGGATCCTCAACGTCTAAAATACGCGACACCTGCCGACTGACAGCCTCACAGTCATCCACCGTTACTGGACGCTCTCGATGATCGATCACCAACCGCAATGTGGATCTATTAGCTCTACCAATGATCTCAATCGCCCACAATTCCAGGTCAAGTGCAGTCACACTTGGTCCGAGAAGCTCAATTAATTGCTGCTGCTTCGGTGTCATTTCCAACCGCCAAAAACGAAAAAACCCCAAAATGGGGTTCACGGCCTGCGTATTCTCTTCTCACAGCACTTGGCGAAACGCAAATTCAGCCAAGGCCCCCTCGTAAAAAGTGGCGATATTATGACGGAGGGGCGCTACTAAATCAATGTCTATGCTTGCACTGTTCGATCAACCGTACACCGCTCACCAGCAGGGCACAACAAATTGCGAAGCACCTTGTCAGATTTTTCAACCAAACCATTCGGGGCATCAGGCGTAGGGTAGGGCCGAAAAGTCCACATCTTTGAGCCCCTCAAAAAACGAACGATACCGACAGGAGTGCCAAGCCGAAATACCTCAAAGCTGCGTCGCCCGAGTCGTTTAATCGTCAACATGGTGTGTTGTCCTTAGGTTCGTTATCGAGATCTTTACCTTAGGCAGGCCTCGGCATTTTTTCAAACCAGTTTAGTCTAAGACGATTTCGCACCCGCAACAGCGTTATCGTGCCCTATCCTAAGTGATCAATGATGACAGAGAGCCATAAAACAGCCGCAAGAATCAGCGACAAAAATAGCCGCAGATCCCATGTCTTTGGCGCCCCCTGACAGTTGATGTGGCTCATCACCAATACGATCGACGACTGCCTCGATCCCGGAATTGAGAAGCTCTACGATTACAACAAGCAATAAAGACACGACAAGCATCCCGATCTCAACCGGATCGCGACCAAACCAAAATGCAAAAGGAATGAGTGCGCCAGTTAAAACAACTTCCTGGCAAAACGCAGACTCGTACGTCCATGCAGCACGAAATCCTTTCGCGGAAGATCCAGCAGCTTTAATGATACGCGACAGACCCTGATAGCCAGACTTCGCTATGAAACTCTCTATCCGATTTCAAGAAACCTCAGAGTACAGATCATGCGCTGACTTTAGGGGATGAAAAAGAATTTTGAAAGATGGTGCCGAAGGCCGGACTTGAACCGGCACGAGCTGCGCTCACTACCCCCTCAAGATAGCGTGTCTACCAATTCCACCACTTCGGCAAGGGACGCGCAGATTAATGACCTGCGCTTTAAAAATCAAGAAATCAGTCGACCGTTTTCGGAGCAACTGGCTCTTGCGGAGCAGATTCAGCACCTTGAACAGGGACTTCAGGCAAGCCAAACGTGCCAACTGCTTCGGCTTTTTGCTTGGCAATCACCGCTAGCGCGAGGCTCGTGATAAAAAAAAGAGCAGCCAAACCTGCTGTCAGTTTCACCAAGAAACTGCCCGCACCCGCTGAACCAAAGACCGTCTGCGATGCGCCCCCACCAAACGATGCACCGGCATCCGCACCTTTTCCTTGTTGAATCAATACGAGGCCAATCACTGACGCTCCGACCAACACATGCACAATTAATAGAATCGTTTCCATTATTTCCGTTCCCACGCGGCAACAATTGCCGCAAATTTATCCGCATTCAATGACGCGCCACCAACGAGCGCCCCAGAAACACCTTCAGCTGAAAACACCTCGTCAGCCGATTCCGGAGAAACGCTTCCCCCGTATAAAACCAATGCGTCTACCCGACCAAGCACATCACGAACAGTCGAGTGCATCTCTTCAATATCGGCACGTGTCGCAGATAAGCCTGTACCAATCGCCCAAACAGGCTCATAGGCAATCACAATGCCACTCACATCCAGACCTGCAGTCAAGAGTGGTCTAATTTGTTCAGCCACCACATCGAGGACGCGACCAGACTCACGTTCTTCCTGCGTTTCACCGACGCAAAACACAGGAAACATACCGGTTTCCAAAACGGCAGCGACAGCGGGCAACAAACTCTCTGACGTTTCACCAAAGCGAGCACGTCGCTCTGAATGGCCTAAAATTGCCATCGCACAACCCGCACCGTGCGCCATATCTGCGTTGATGCAACCGGTTTGAGCCCCAAATTGATCGCCAATACAATCTTGGGCTCCCAAGAGAATCGTTGAGCCCTTTAAGATGTGCGCAATTGGGTCAATCCATAACGCAGGTGGACAAATTCCAACTCGCGTTGTGTCTTGATGCTCAATATTCGCAACAGCTTCAGCCAATGCGAGCGCATCGGCCCGAGCCGTGTTCATCTTCCAGTTTCCGATAATCATCGACGTCACTTTCCTCTGGGGGCGCGTAAGTTAGCCGATTGAGACAACTTTTTCCACTGATGCTGCAATCTGCTCGGCACAAGCCTTCACTTCTGAAGCATCAATACCCTCTACCATCACGCGCACGACCGGCTCCGTGCCGCTCGGACGCAGTACGACTCGTCCCGAATCACCCAACTGCGATTCGACAACACTGACCGTATCTTTAACCAACTGATGATCCAAATGATCACGGGAAACAAGAGGGACGTTAATGAGGATTTGCGGATACTTTGTCATTCCATAGCGGGCTTGGCTCAATGTTTGCCCAGAGAGCAAGAGCGCGTTTACAACCTGAAGTGCAGCGACCAAACCGTCACCGGTCGAAGTGAGATCAGAACAAATGATATGACCCGAGGTCTCACCACCCAACGTCCACTGACGCTCTTCCATCGCTTCTATGACATAACGGTCACCGACCTTCGCGCGCACAAACGGAACTTGCATCTCGGCGAGTGCTTTTTCAAGACCCAAATTGGTCATCAATGTTCCGACAACACCACCATCCATTCTGCCGCGCTGGTGTCGCGAGGCAGCGATGACATACAAAATTTCATCACCATCAACGAGCGCACCATTTTCATCGACCATAACCACCCGATCAGCATCACCATCGAGCGCAATACCAAGATTAGCCTGACTTGAGACCACAGCCTCAATCAACGCATCGGGCGCAGTTGAACCAACACCGTTATTGATATTTAAACCATCCGGAGTCACGCCGATCGCTTCAACTTCAGCTCCAAGCTCTCGAAATACTTTTGGTGCAACCTGATAGGCTGCGCCATGAGCGCAATCAACAACGATCTTCATTCCGGACAGATCTGTACCCAAGCGCAAGGTATGCTTACAAAATTCGATATACCGACCGGCCGCATCGTTCGCTCGCGATGCACGCCCCAATAATGGCCCATTAACTGTAGTTAAAGGTTCATCGAGTAGGCGTTCGATTTCGTGCTCCACCGCATCAGGAAGCTTGGTTCCGTTCTCATCAAAGAACTTAATCCCATTATCTTCGTAACCGTTGTGGCTTGCACTTATCACGATCCCACCAGCAGCTGAAAACGTCCGCGTGAGATAAGCGATCGCTGGTGTTGGCATCGGCCCAAGCATCACCGGGTCGACGCCCCCTGCGATCAAACCAGCCTCGAGCGCAGTTTCAAACATATAACCGGAGAGACGGGTATCCTTTCCGATGACGACTTTGGGGCGGCCGGTATGACTTTTACGAACCGTCTGGCCAAATGCCCAACCGAGTTTCAGAACAAATTCAGCAGTAATGCATCCCTCACCAACTCGGCCTCTCACACCGTCTGTTCCGAAATACTTACGACTCATATTTACTGCATTCCCTGCGTTAACGTTTGCATCACAATCATTGCATCGCGCGTCTCAGCAACATCATGGACGCGAAGAATCGCAACGCCTTGGGATGCTGCAACTGCTGCCGCGACCGCACTTCCTGTAACACGTTGTTCGATCAGGCGACCAGTTATATCACCAATCATTGTTTTTCTAGAGACCCCAACCAACACAGGGTATCCGGTTTGAACGAACTGATCCAAACTTCTAAACAAAGCAACGTTGTGTTCAAGCGTCTTGCCAAATCCAAAGCCCGGATCGAGCAAAAGCTGATCCGCGCTAAATCCTGCATCCAAGCACGCATCGATTCGTGCCATTAGCCACTGATATACATCCTGCACAGCATCATCATAGGTTGGCTGATGTTGCATCGTTTGAGGTGATCCTTGCATATGCATCAGACATACTGGGAGCCCTGTTTGTAATGCTGCTGTCATTGCTCCATCGCGTTGCAATGCCCGCACATCGTTGATCATCTGCGCACCTTGTAGGGCACTTTCGGTCATCACTCTGGGAGTCGATGTGTCAACAGATATAACTGCATCGAACCGAATAGCGAGCGCTTCAACGACTGGGATCACTCGCTCGAGTTCTTCATTTTCAGACACTGGTGCCGCACCGGGACGGGTACTCTCACCACCTACATCAAGAATAGTTGCGCCTTCGGCCAAACACGCTTCCGCATGCTGAAGGACAGTATCGAGAGTGACGCGTCCATCGTAGAACGTTCCACCATCAGAAAATGAGTCTGGGGTGATATTCAACACGGCCATAATCTGAGGTCCCTGAAACCCCAGATCCGGCCATAAGATTTTTTGACCCACTGTTAATTGGTTGGCGCAGAGCCATCCTTTGGAGCAGTGTCAGAAGCATCGCCACTAGCGGCTTCTTGCAAATCATCATTAACTTCAGGCGAACCACCTTGTGGCTTGTCATTGTCACCCCAACCTTCCGGAGGACCTGGCTTCTTACCTTCCATGATTTGATCGATTTGGTTCGAGTCGATGGTTTCATACTCCATCAACGCATCGGCCATCAGATGGAGTTTATCCATATTATCTTCAAGCGTTTTCTTCGCTGTCTGATAACAAGTATCTAGGATTTCTTTGACTTCTTCATCGATCAAGCGCGCTGTATCGTCCGATTGACCGTGTGCGGGACGACTCATCGACCGACCCAAGAATGGCTCGTTATCCTCTTCGTCATACATCTGTGGACCAAGTTTTTCAGAGAGGCCCCATTTGGTCACCATGTTGCGAGCAATCGATGTCGCGCGCTGGATATCATTCGATGCCCCAGTAGTCACTCCATCAGCACCAAGAGTTAACTCCTCTGCAATCCGGCCCCCGTATAATGAACAGATCTGACTGATCAAACCGCGTTTAGAATGACTGTATTTATCTTCCTCGGGCAAAAACATGGTCACACCCAATGCTCGACCGCGCGGGATAATTGATACCTTATAAACCGGATCATGCTCAGGCATTAATCGGCCAACAATCGCGTGACCTCCTTCATGATAGGCAGTATTACGCTTTTCAGACTCTTTCATGACCATTGAACGGCGCTCGGCACCCATCATGATTTTATCTTTTGCCTGCTCAAAGTGACTCATCGCCACCACACGCGTGCTTGCACGTGCGGCGAACAACGATGCTTCATTCACAAGGTTCGCGAGATCAGCACCAGAAAATCCCGGAGTACCACGAGCAATTAAAGACGCATCCACCTCTGGAGCAACAGGCACTTTTTTCATATGCACCTTGAGGATTTGCTCACGCCCACGGATATCAGGAAGACCGACAACAACTTGGCGGTCAAATCGACCCGGGCGAAGCAACGCGTGGTCGAGAACATCCGGGCGGTTAGTCGCAGCAATGACGATGACACCATCATTCACATCAAAACCATCCATTTCGACCAACAACTGGTTCAATGTCTGCTCACGCTCATCATGACCACCACCAAGACCGGCACCACGCTGGCGACCAACCGCATCAATTTCATCGATGAAAATGATACAAGGCGCTTGCTTTTTGGCCTGTTCGAACATGTCGCGCACCCGTGAGGCACCAACACCAACAAACATTTCAACGAAATCAGAACCTGAAATTGTGAAGAAAGGTACTTTTGCTTCACCAGCAATTGCCTTCGCAAGCAGCGTCTTACCGGTACCTGGAGGGCCCGCCATCAAAACACCGCGTGGGATCCGACCACCGAGCCTCTGAAACTTGCCTGGATCTTTCAAAAACTCAACCAATTCGGCGACGTCATCCTTTGCCTCATCACAACCAGCAACATCTGCGAACGTTGTTTTGATTTGATCTTCGCTGATCAACCGCGCTTTCGATTTACCAAAAGACATTGGGCCACCACGACCGCCGCCCATGCCACCCTGCATTTGGCGCATAAAGAACATGAAAATTGCGAGAATAATCAAAACAGGGAACGCTGCGACCAATAGCTGCATCCACACAGACTGCTGTTCAGGCTTCCGTCCTTCAACTACAACATTGTGCTGGATCAAATCATCCATCAAACGCGGATCTTGCACTGCTGGTCGAACGGTTTCATAGACATCACCAT
The DNA here is from genome assembly GCA_038109325.1 of Gammaproteobacteria bacterium. Classification (GTDB taxonomy): domain Bacteria; phylum Pseudomonadota; class Gammaproteobacteria; order Pseudomonadales; family Litorivicinaceae; genus HIMB30. The sequence goes on from JAYNIS010000015.1 coordinate 10,727, forward strand.
TCGCACGAGTCGCGATAATTGACTGTCCATCAATGATCACACGACGGATCTGATCACGATTCACTTCTTCAACAAACTGAGAGTAGTTGATCTGCTGTGATTGCGTTTCCACGCTGAAGTTGTTGAACACCGTCAACAAAACGGCTGCTATCACCAGCCACAGAACCAAATTTCTCGCCATATTCTTCTCCATTCCTTCAGAGGAGTCAGGCTCCCCAATATACAGACGTTTATTTGGGCAAGCCAACCGAATTCAAAGGGGTTTAGCCGCGAAAGCCCATCGCTAACAGATAGGTTTCTCGGCTGCGCGAACGCGATGCGTCGGGTTTACGTGTTTTTAAGACAGAAAAATCGGCGCGAAGTGCCTGAAAAAACTGATCAAAACCCTCACCTTGAAACACTTTGATGAAAAAAGCACCACCGGGATTCAACGTCTGTCGCGCGAAATCGAGTGCCAGCTCGCATAGATACATGGCTCTCGGTTGGTCCACAGATTTGTTACCTGACATATTCGGCGCCATATCAGATAAGACGACATCAACCCGTTTACCGTTTAATGACAGCATCAAGTGCTCCAAAACAGACTCCTCAGTGAAGTCGCCTAAGATAATTTCTACATCAGCGACTGAGTCCATTGGTAGAATATCAAGCGCAAACACTAGGCCAGCAGGGCCTGTCCAATCCGCAACCAGCTCGGTCCATCCGCCAGGGGCCGCGCCCAAATCGACGACTACATCGCCAGGCTTAATCAACTGATCCTTCGCTTGAACCTCCTCTAATTTGAAGCTCGCTCGTGATCTGCGACCCTCTGCTTGCGCTTTTTGGACGTAGTGATCATCAAAATGTTCTTTCAACCAGCGACCGCTGGACTTGGATCGTGACATGTTTTGCTCTAAACTCGCGCGCCCCGTTTATGGAGACCACTATGTTAACGCCAGAACGCAAAAAACAAATGCGGGCGATTGGACACCACTTGAAGCCGATTGTATTGGTTGGCGATCAAGGTATGTCGACCGGTTTACTTGAAGAACTTAATCGTGCACTGAACGACCATGAGTTGATCAAGATTAAAGTTCGTGCAGAGCGCGATACCCGAAAGATCCTCGTCGCTTCGCTTTGCGAGGAGACTGGAGCTCTGTGCGTGCAGTCGACCGGCGCGATGGCTTTATTATTCCGCGCTGCGGAACGCCCAAATCCTCGTCTATCAAACCTGATCCGCCCGATTTAATTACAGATGCTCAACAGTGTCGATTTCATATTCAACGACACCACCTGGAGTCGTGACCGACACTTCATCACCCTCTTCTTTACCGATAAGTCCACGGGCAATAGGCGATGTCACAGAAATTTTTCCATTCTTAACATCCGCTTCATCCTCACCAACGATTTGATATGTCACGGATTGATCGGTGTCTAGATTGATCAACCTTACAGTGACGCCAAAAATGACCTTGCCGGTATTCTCAATTTGAGTGACATCAATCACCTGAGCGTGCGATAGCTTCGCTTCAATATCTTTAATGCGACCCTCACAGAAGCCCTGCTGTTCGCGTGCAGCATGATATTCCGCATTCTCTTTAAGATCACCATGCTCGCGCGCTTCAGCGATAGCAGCCACGATACGAGGCCGCTCGACTTGTTTCAAACGCTGGAGTTCATCCCGGAGAGCTGCCTCTCCGGCTTTTGTCATCGGTATCTTACTCATTTAATTCCTTGTTATTTTTTCTCGACGCGACGGTGTAGATCTTGGAGTCTGCGCACCTCACGCTCATCACCAAATTTCAAAGCACGAACAATCGACTCACCACCAGCGAGTGTCGTTGTATAACAAACTTTACGATTTAAGGCTGATCGACGAATCGTTGCAGAATCGGCAATCGCTTGTCGACCCTCAGTTGTATTTACAATGAATGCAATGGCGTCATTTTTAATCATATCAACGACATTTGGCCGACCTTCCAGTACTTTATTCACGCGCCCACAAGCAATCCCTGCATTTTGCAGGTAATCACAAGTTCCGCCGGTCGCAACCAGCTCAAATCCCATTTCAACGAGGATTTGAGCAAGGGAACTTGCCCGCGCTTTGTCAGCATCACGCACGGATACAAAAGCACGCCCGATTGTTGGTAGCCGATCCCCAGCAGCAGCATGTGCCTTGCCAAATGCCTCATCGAAGCTATCACCTGTTCCCATCACTTCGCCAGTCGACTTCATTTCCGGCCCAAGAATCGGATCGACACCAGGGAACTTCGCAAATGGGAAAACACTTTCTTTCACGCTGAAATACGGTGGAATCAATTCTTCAGTCATGCCCTGCGCTTCAAGGGTCGTCCCCGCCATGCAACGTGCAGCAACCTTCGCCAGAGATACCCCGATACATTTCGAGACAAAGGGTACTGTTCGTGATGCGCGTGGATTCACCTCAATCACATACACGTCCTCGCCCTGAACCGCCATCTGAACATTCATCAAACCAACTACATTCAACTCACGCGCCATGCGGATCACTTGATCACGAATCTCGTCTTGAATGTGTTTTGGCAAACTATAGGGTGGAAGTGAGCATGCGGAGTCACCCGAGTGAACACCAGCCTGCTCGATGTGCTCCATAATCGCACCAATCACGACCCGCTCACCATCGCTCACTGCATCAACATCAACCTCAATCGCAGGATCTAGAAAATGATCCAAAAGGACTGGGGAGTCATCACTTGCGACTACCGCGTCCTGAAGATAGCGCTTCAGCTCAGGGAGGTTCGAAACCACTTCCATCGCGCGGCCACCAAGAACATACGACGGGCGCACAACAAGCGGGAAGCCAATGCTTTCAGCCAACGCGAGACCTTCTTCAAGACTCCGCGCGGTTGCGTTCGCTGGCTGCCTGAGCCCCAAACGCGTAACCATTTGTTGGAACCGCTCCCGATCCTCAGCGCGGTCAATGGCTTCAGGCGATGTCCCTATAATTGGCACTCCAGAGGCCTCGAGCTCGCGTGCAAGCTTCAATGGAGTCTGCCCACCAAATTGCACAATCACACCTTTCGGTTGTTCGATGTCAACGATTGCCAGTACATCTTCGAGTGTTACTGGCTCAAAGAATAAGCGGTCCGATGTGTCATAGTCGGTCGATACAGTCTCTGGGTTACAGTTGACCATGATGGTTTCATATCCGTCTTCGCGCATCGCAAACGCAGCATGAACACAGCAATAATCAAACTCAATACCCTGGCCGATTCGGTTGGGGCCGCCACCCAAGACCATAATTTTGTCACGGCTCGATGGGTTCGCTTCACACTCTTCTTCATAGGTTGAGTAGAGATAGGCCGTTGGGGTCGCAAACTCGCCTGCGCAGGTGTCGACACGCTTATACACAGGGCGAACATCGAGTTTTAAACGACGCTCACGCAATTCTTTTTCAGAAACATCAAGAAGAGTCGCTAAGCGCTTATCAGAGAATCCTTTACGCTTTAAACGCCACAAAGAGTCACGATTAAGATCCGACAAAGCCATCTCTGTGAGACGCGCTTCATCCCAAATCAAATCTTCGATTTGCGCGAGGAACCAAGGATCAATTTTGGAAACCTGATAAACCCCTTCAACGCTCATACCACTACGAAAGGCATCGGCGACACACCACAAACGACGGGGACTCGGATTTGCAAGTTCATGCCGCATTGCTTGTACAGACTCATCAGAATCCCACTCAAACGTCGGATCCAGTCCACTAACGCCAATTTCTAAACCACGTAATGCCTTTTGCATCGACTCTTGGAAGCTACGGCCAATTGCCATCACTTCACCGACAGATTTCATCTGCGTCGTCAGACGGCTATCAGCCTGCGGGAATTTTTCGAAAGTAAAGCGTGGGACTTTGGTTACCACGTAATCAATTGACGGCTCAAATGATGCAGGTGTTGCTCCGCCTGTAATCTCATTCGCAAGCTCATCAAGCGTGTAACCAACAGCTAATTTCGCAGCCACTTTCGCGATCGGGAAACCTGTCGCTTTCGATGCGAGCGCTGATGAACGCGATACACGCGGGTTCATCTCGATGACCACTAAGCGACCATTTTCCGGATTCACGCCAAACTGAACGTTAGAACCGCCTGTTTCCACACCGATTTCACGCAAAACTGCTACCGAAGCATTTCGCATGATTTGATATTCTTTATCCGTTAACGTCTGAGCCGGAGCAACAGTGATGGAGTCACCTGTGTGCACACCCATTGGGTCGAAGTTTTCGATCGAACAGACGATGATGCAGTTATCCTTGCGGTCCCGCACCACTTCCATCTCATACTCTTTCCAACCGAGGAGTGACTCATCGATCAACAACTCATTGGTCGGTGACAAGTCGAGGCCACGCTCGCAAATCTCTTCGAACTCTTCCCGGTTGTAGGCAACACCACCACCGGATCCACCCATGGTGAACGATGGACGAATGATGCAAGGAAAACCCAGATCATCGGCCGCGGCGCGCGCCTCTTCCATCGTATGTGCAATGTGGCTACGTGGCGTTTCTAGGCCAATCGCCTTCATCGCCTTATCGAAACGATCCCTGTCTTCAGCCTTATCAATCGCATCCGCATTCGCGCCGATTAACTGAACACCATATTTTTCGAGAACACCTTCACGATCCAAATCGAGAGCGCAATTCAGAGCAGTCTGGCCACCCATGGTTGGCAGCAAAGCACTTGGACGCTCTTTCTCAATCACTTTCGCAACTGACTGCCAACGAATTGGCTCGATATAGGTCGCATCAGCCATTGCTGGATCGGTCATAATCGTGGCGGGGTTCGAGTTCACAAGAATGACTCGATAGCCTTCTTCGCGAAGCGCTTTACAGGCCTGCGCACCTGAGTAGTCAAACTCACACGCCTGCCCAATGACAATCGGACCAGCACCAATAATTAGAATCGATTCAAGATCGGTACGTTTTGGCATTAGCGGGCCTCCATGTTCGCGATAAATTGGTCAAACAATGGAGCCACATCGTGCGGCCCCGGGCTCGCCTCGGGGTGACCCTGAAAACTAAATGCTGAAGTATCGGTACGCGATATCCCTTGCAGTGACTGATCAAACAACGATTTGTGCGTCATCTTGACATTCGCAGGTAAGGTTTTTTCATCAATCGCAAAACCGTGGTTTTGACTGGTGATCATGACGACACCAGACTCAATGTCCTGAACAGGGTGGTTTGCACCGTGGTGTCCAAACTTCATTTTCATCGTTTTAGCACCGGATGCGAGACCGAGAAGTTGGTGACCCAAACAGATACCAAATATTGGCATCTTGGTTTCCAAAATCTCTTGAATTGCCTCAATCGCATAAGTACAGGGCTCAGGGTCTCCAGGCCCATTGGATAAGAACACACCATCTGGATTCATCGCTAACACGTCTTTTGCTGGAGTCTTGGCAGGAACCACAGATAAGCGACAACCGCGATCAGCCAGCATCCGCAAGATGTTACGCTTCACCCCAAAGTCATAGGCAACGACGTGGAATCTCGCATCAGTCTTTTGCGGATGACCTTTACCCAGAACCCAAGAGCCTTCGTTCCACTCATACGCTGATGCAGTTGTGACCTCTTTAGCCAGATCCATACCGGCGAGCCCTGGGAACTCAGACAGTGCTGGCTGCGCTTTCGCAATGCCCGCATCCGAGCATGCGTCAACACCTGCGATGATGACTCCTGCTTGCGCCCCTTTATCTCGCAAAATCCGAGTTAGCTTGCGCGTATCGATATCTGCGATTCCTACGACACCAGCTGTTTTCAAATAGGTATCAAGTGACTCATGTGCACGGAAATTACTATGCACTAGAGGAAGGTCCCGAATAATCAGTCCGCCCGCATGAATCGCAGAAGACTCTTCATCTTCTAGGGTCACGCCAGTGTTCCCGATGTGTGGATATGTCAGCGTCACTAATTGCCGCGCATACGATGGATCAGTCAAGATTTCCTGATAACCCGTCATTGCGGTATTAAAAACGACTTCGCCAACGGACATACCGTCCGCGCCGATGGAGCGACCGACAAACTGTGTGCCGTCCGCAAGTAATAAAATTGCAGGTGAATTCAACCGGGAGTCCTCTGTCTCGACAGACTCGGCAGGCGCCGAGCGATTGAGAGCGCATTCTAGGGAGATTGGACCGAGAAGTCTATCGAAGCTGTCAGGTTTTACCTACAGACCGAGAACATCTCGCATTGAATAGAGACCTGATTGTTGCGAAGACACCCAGATAGCGGCGCGCACAGCGCCGTTGGCAAATGTTCGACGACTTGACGCTTTGTGGGTAATTTCCACGCGCTCACCTTCTGCAGCAAATAAGACCGTATGATCGCCAACCACATCTCCAGCTCTCACAGTTGCAAAACCGATTTGTTCACGAGTCCGGGCACCCGTCTGACCTTCTCGGCCATACACTGCAACCTGATTGAGATCACGATCAAGTGCATTCGCAACCACTCGCCCCATCGCGAGCGCAGTACCACTTGGCGCATCAACTTTATGTCGGTGATGCGCTTCGATGACTTCGATATCCACTGAGTCACCCAATACGCGTGACGCTCGGTCCAATAAATCAAAGACAACATTCACACCAACGCTGAAATTCGGCGCATAAACGACAGGAATTGATTCCCCAGCCTCGGCAATCATCGCCTCTTGAGCATCGGAAAAGCCCGTAGTCCCGATCACACATGGAACACCCTGCGTCACACACCATTGCAGATGGTCGAGTGTTGCATCAATCGTAGTAAAGTCGATCACCACAGGGTTTGATGAGGCAAAAGCATTTAAATTGCTTTGAATTGGCGCATTACGATGACCTTGACCGACAAGCTCACCCGCATCCGCACCCACAAGCGTCGATGAAGAGCGAACAGTCGCTCCTGATAATGAGGCACCCTCTGCTTCGAGCGTTGCCTCAATCAATGCCCGACCCATACGGCCAGTTGCGCCTGTGATCACAATGTTGGTCATTAGAACTTCATCTCATCAAAGAATGATTTCACGCTATCAAACCATCCTTCACGCTTTGGTGCATGGGTTTTGTGATTGAGTGTTCCATGAAGCTCTTCGAAAAGTTCACGCTGTTTCGACGTCAGATTCACGGGCGTCTCAACCATCACACGACATAATAAATCGCCTTGCGCTCCACCTCGCACCGGTTTCACTCCCTTCGCACGTACTCTGAACAACTTCCCAGTTTGCGTACCCTCAGGGACTTTCAGTTTGACGCGTCCATCAAGCGTTGGAACTTGGAGCTCTCCACCAAGTGCTGCATCTGTGAATGAAATCGGAACTTCACAATACAAGTCTTTACCATCGCGCGTGAAGATACGATGTTCTTTCACATTCACTTGAACATAAAGATCACCGGCAGGCCCACCATTGATCCCTGCTTCACCCTCACCCGATAAACGAACGCGGTCACCTGTATCGACCCCGGCTGGGATCTTGACAGACAGCGTTTTTGTCTCTTCCTTTCGGCCTTGGCCTCGGCAATCACCACATGGATCTG
>JAYNIS010000016.1:0-16037 GCA_038109325.1 Gammaproteobacteria bacterium
GCATATTCAAGCACAGTTTGAAGTTCCTTTGGAGGAATCTGGATCACGGATTGATAAGGTGTTGGCTCGCCTGATGCCGGATTATTCTCGTGCTCGTCTCACGCAATGGCTTACAGATGGACAGATATTAGTCGATGGAGCCCTCTTAAAGCCAAAAAATAAAGTGTTGGGTGGTGAAAAAATCGTCGTCGATGCAGAGCTTGAGGCTCAAATCGATTGGTCGGCAGAGGATATTCCTCTGGATATCCTCCATGCCGATGACGATCTCATTATTGTGAATAAACCAGCCGGTCTCGTGGTTCACCCTGGGCATGGGAACCCCTCAGGTACTTTGGTGAATGCGTTATTGTCCGCGTTCCCCGAACTCGAGGAGATTCCGAGGGCGGGAATCGTGCATCGCTTGGATAAAGATACGAGTGGTGTTCTCGCGGTTGCACGCTCACTTAAAGCGCAGGCCAATCTGGTGAAGCAACTGAAGGATCGGTCGATGAGTCGTCAATATGGTGCGCTTGTGTACGGGCATCCGAGTAAAGAGGGCACGATTGATGCTCCCATGGATAGGCATCGGCTTCAGAGAACTAAAATGGCTGTGGTGTATTCAGGTAAGCCCGCGGTCACGCATTATCGACTGTCTGAGACGACAGCGCATTGTGCTTGGGTGGATGTGACGCTAGAAACTGGCCGAACACATCAGATTCGTGTTCATATGACACACATTGGCCATCCGCTGGTAGGTGACCTAGTTTATCGGCAAGGCCGGCCTGGCCTAAGTCACGCAACACGAGAAGCACGTGCGCTCATCGATGGATTCCCTAGGCACGCACTGCATGCGAGGAAGCTTGGATTGATTCATCCCACGAGTGGTGAAAATGTTGAATTTGATGTGCCGCTCGCATCTGATTTGTGCGAATTGTTAACGTTTCTAAGGCAAGTCGATGTCTGATCCGTGGTTTGAAATTGAGTGTGGGCCAAAAGTTCTTGCGCTACAGACGATTTGCGATCCGGAGCCTGTCCCGTATGGCTCGTTTAATTTGGGGCTGCATGTTGGAGACGACGAGGGCTCTGTTATTCAAAATCGAGCGCGTCTAGCAGGCTGTTTTGGGCGGGAGGTTTATTTCCCTGAGCAGGTTCATGGTATCAATGTCGTCCATGCAGATATTGGTGCTCCTGTGATTGCTGCTGATGCGGTGGTGACAGATCGGTTGCACTGTCCGGTTGGCATCATGACTGCCGACTGTCTTCCGGTGTTATTCGCGAGCCAAGATTTAGTAGGAGCCGCCCACGCTGGGTGGCGAGGTCTCGTTTCTGGTGTGCTGGAGCGAACGCTTGAAGAATTTTCCGATCCAGCCAAGGTGCGCGTCTGGCTTGGTCCTTGTATTGGTCAGGACGCATTTGAAGTTGGGCCTGAAGTTGTGGACGCTTTTGTTTCTAAACATTCAGATTGGGGTCGTTATTTCAAATCAGTTAGCGATTCTAATCGCTCGATTGCCGATCTCCAGGGTATTGCTTCTGATCTCCTTGAAAACCTTGGGGTTGTTACCATCAAAGGGCTTGATGCTTGCACATATAGTGACTCGACGCGTTGGTACTCCTATCGCCGCTCCGGCATTACCGGGCGAATGGCAACTTGTATTATGCGCACTGAATAACCTGTGGATAACTTGTAATTAGTATTGGCCGCCCCCACAAAATAAGTCATACGTTGTTTTAGATAAGGGATTACCTAATGCGAATGGATCGGTTAACAAATCGCCTCATGCAAGCTCTGCAGGATGCACAAAGTCTCGCCTTAAGTCTTGATCATAATGAGATGTCACCATGGCATCTTTTGAAAGCGTTGCTCACCCAAAGCGGTGGTTCGGGGCGCTTCCTAGTACTGTCTGCCGGTGGCCAGTTTGATCAGCTGCTCGCTGAAGTCGACCGTGCTTTAGATGGATTGGCGCGGGTCGCGAATCACGATGGCGAAGTCCGCATGAGTCAGGACTTAGCCCGCCTGTTTAATCTGGCTGAGAAGCAGTCGATGGCACAGAAAGACGCCTATCTCTCGTCTGAGACTGTTTTAGCTGTGATGTCGAAGGATAAGGCGACAAGGTCTGCGTTTCAGGCAGCCTCAGTGAATGAAGATCGATTTTCCGATGCGATTGAGAAACTCCGTGGAGGCGAGTCAGTGCAAACTGAAAATGATGAAGAAAATCGTGGTGCTCTGGATAAGTATTGCCTTGATCTGACTGCGCGAGCGTCGGAAGGCAAGCTCGACCCCGTGATTGGTCGAGATGAAGAGATCCGCCGTGCGGTTCAAGTGTTGCAGCGTCGCACAAAGAACAATCCAGTTTTGATCGGTGAGCCTGGTGTTGGTAAGACTGCGATTGTCGAGGGCCTAGCTGCTCGTATCGTGAATGGCGAAGTACCTGAGGGTTTGAAAGGAAAGCGCGTTCTGTCCCTCGATATGGGTTCTCTGATTGCTGGCGCCAAATTCCGCGGTGAATTTGAAGAGCGGTTGAAGGCTGTGTTGAAGGAGTTAGCGCAGCAGGAAGGTCAAATCATTCTCTTCATTGATGAAATCCACACCATGGTCGGCGCGGGTAAATCCGAAGGGGCCATGGATGCTGGTAATATGTTGAAGCCTGCGCTTGCTCGCGGGGAACTCCATTGTGTAGGTGCAACAACCCTTGATGAGTATCGCCAATATTTCGAAAAGGATGCGGCTCTCGAGCGTCGTTTCCAGAAAGTCTTGGTGGGCGAGCCAACAGAGACCGACACGATCGCAATTCTGCGTGGGCTGAAGCCGAAGTATGAAGTGCATCATGGGGTTGAGATTTCTGATTCTGCAATCATTTCATCGGCAAAGCTGTCGAGTCGTTACATCACTGACAGGCAGTTGCCGGATAAGGCGATCGATTTGATGGATGAGGCGGCGAGCCGCATCCGTTTGGAGATGGATTCAAAGCCTGAAGAATTGGACCGTTTGGATCGTCGGTTGATTCAGTTAAAGATCGAGCGTGAGGCGCTTAAGAAAGAGAAAGACGAAGCAAGTAAAGCGCGACTGATTGAGCTCGAAGAGACAATTTCTGAGGTTGAGAAAGAGGCGGGTGCGCTTGAAGAGGTATGGGCTTCAGAAAAGGCTCAAACGCTCGGTGTACAAGCGATTAAGGAAGAGCTTGATCGTGTTGAAATTGATCTTGAGCAGGCGCGGCGTGCCGGTGATTTGGCTCGCATGAGTGAGATTCAATACGGGGTTATCCCAACTCTCGAGAAGCGGATGGTTGAGGCCCAAGAGGCCAACGAATCTGACGAAGGTAAGCTTGTACGCTCTCGTGTGACCGAAGAGGAAATTGCTGAGGTTGTCAGTCGTTGGACTGGTATCCCCGTGGCGAAGATGCTCGAGGGAGAGAAAGACAAACTCCTGCATATGGAAGATGCATTACATGCACGGGTTGTTGGTCAAGACACCGCAGTCACCGCCGTTGCCAACGCAGTGCGTCGTTCAAGGTCTGGTTTATCGGATCCAAAACGGCCAAATGGTTCATTCTTATTCCTGGGCCCCACAGGGGTAGGTAAAACAGAGCTTTGCAAGAGTCTAGCGGAATTTTTGTTCGATTCTGAAGACGCCATGGTTCGGATTGATATGTCTGAATTCATGGAGAAGCACTCAGTAGCGCGACTGGTTGGCGCGCCTCCCGGTTATGTTGGTTACGAAAAGGGTGGATATCTGACCGAGGCGGTCCGCCGTCGTCCCTATGCAGTTGTGTTGCTCGATGAAGTCGAAAAAGCGCATCCCGATGTCTTTAATATCCTCTTACAGGTCCTCGATGATGGTCGTTTAACGGATGGACAGGGACGCACAGTCGACTTTTCAAATACGGTTGTGGTGATGACGTCGAATCTCGGGTCAGATGTGATTCAGAGTATGGTAGGTGAGTCCCATGAAACCATTCGTGACGCGGTGATGGGTGTTGTCGGAACGCATTTCCGTCCTGAGTTCATCAACCGAATCGATGATGCAGTTGTTTTTCATGCCTTGGACCGGAACCATATTCGCGGGATTTTGGATGTGCAGTTGTCCTACTTGCGCGCGCGTTTGGAAGAGATGGAGTATGGGTTTGAGTTGACTGATGATGTCGCTGAAAAACTCTGTGAGGCCGGCTATGATCCGGTGTATGGCGCTCGTCCATTAAAGCGTGCGATACAAATTCACCTTGAAAATCCGCTTGCCGGGGCTCTGCTCAAAGGCGAGATCACACCAGGCGCAACCATCAAGGCTGTACTTAGTTCATCGGGTGAAATCACGTTTTCGGTGTAAAATACAATGGCCTGTCAGTTGACAGGCCGTTTCTGAGTGTCACAATTCTCGGTTTACCTTAACTATTTTCTTAAAGAGGGTCGGAAGTGGAATTGCTTTCTGGCGGTGAAATGCTCATGCGCGCGCTGAAAGAGGAAGGGGTCAAAATGATTTTTGGCTATCCCGGCGGCGCAGTTCTACACATCTATGACGCGCTGTATCAGCAAGATGCAGTTGAACACATTCTAGTACGCCACGAGCAGGCGGCAGTCCATGCAGCTGACGGCTTTGCGCGTTCGACTGGGGAAGTTGGTGTTGCGTTGGTGACATCTGGTCCCGGTGCGACTAACGCAATCACCGGTATCGCGACTGCTTATATGGATTCAATACCGCTGGTCGTTATCTCAGGCAACGTTCCGAGCCATTTGATTGGTTCTGATGCCTTCCAAGAGACTGATATGATTGGTTGCTGTCGTCCAATCGTGAAGCACTCATTCTTGGTGCGTTCGATCGAAGAAATCCCAAGCGTGATGAAAAAAGCGTTTCATATTGCAAAAACTGGTCGCCCTGGTCCTGTTGTGGTCGATGTACCAAAAGATATGACGGCCCCGACTGAAAAGCGGCCTTTTGAATATCCAGAAACTGTTAAATTGCGATCATATACACCAGCGCTGAAAGGACACGCTGGTCAGATTCGCAAAGCACTGGATCTCCTACTTGAAGCGAAACGTCCAGTGATTTATGCCGGTGGCGGTGTGGTTTTAGGTGATGCATCTGAAGAGCTCACTGCGCTTGCGAAACGCCTTGGCTATCCGGTAACGAATACCTTGATGGGGCTTGGAGCATTCCCAGGATCTGATGATCAATTCATTGGTATGTTGGGTATGCATGGTTTCTACGAAGCCAACCAAGCAATGCATCAAGCAGACGTGATTTTCGCGGTTGGCGCCCGATTTGATGATAGAGTCACAAACAATCCGAAAAAATTCTGCCCTAACGCGCGAATCGTTCATATAGATATCGATCCCGCCTCGATTCAGAAAACTGTTCGTCATATCGAAGTACCATTGGTCGGCCCAGTGAAGCCTGTATTGGCGGATATGGTTGAGATGTTGAACCAGATGGATGTTGAACCTGATCAAGATGCGCTGAAGGCCTGGTGGGAAACGATCAATGGATGGCGTGAAAAGCATGGTCTATGGACTGGTGATCGATTCACACGTCTTGAAAAGATCATGCCACAGGATGTGATTCGTACACTGTATGAAGTCACCAATGGTGAGGCGTATATCTGTTCTGATGTGGGTCAGCATCAAATGTTTGCAGCACAGTACTACAAGTACGACAAACCGCGTCAGTGGATTAATTCAGGTGGTCTAGGAACCATGGGATTTGGTTTGCCAGCAGCAATGGGTGTGCAGCTCGCGCATCCAGAGAGCGCTGTCGCTGTGGTGACCGGCGAAGGCTCAATTCAAATGTGTATCGAAGAGTTGTCGACCTGCACCCAGTACAACATGCCCGTGAAGATCATCAACCTCAACAATGCGGCACTTGGCATGGTCAAGCAGTGGCAGGACATGCAGTATGGTGGCCGCCATGCAGCGTCAACCTATGCTGACTCACTGCCCGATTTTGTAAAGCTCGCTGAGGCCTACGGACATGTCGGGATGAAGGTGACAGACCCAGCTGAGCTGAAGTCGAAAATGGAAGAATGCTTTGCGATGAAAGATCGTTTGGTCTTTATGGATATCTATGTCGATCCGGACGAGCACGTGTATCCGATGCAAATTCCAACTGGCTCGATGAAAGATATGATTTTGAGTAAGACGGAGCGTACTAAGTGAGACACATAATTTCGGTTCTGATGGAAAATGAGCCAGGTGCGTTGTCTCGCGTTGTTGGACTGTTTGCGCAACGTGGCTATAACATCGAGTCACTGACCGTTGCACCAACGGAGGATCCAACGCTCTCGCGTCTTACAGTCACGACGATCGGTGAAGATGAAGTGATCGAGCAGATTACCAAGCAGTTGAACAAGCTGATCGACGTCGTGAAGTTGGTGGACCTTACCGAAGGCGAACATATTGAGCGCGAGCTAATGTTGATCAAAATTAAGGCAACTGGTGCGCAGCGCGCCGAAGTTAAGCGCACATGTGATATCTTCCGCGGTCAAATTGTTGACGTGACTCCAGCGATGTATACAGTGCAGCTCACCGGAGCGAGCGACAAATTAGACGCATTTATTGAAGCGATTGGTGCTTCCGCCATTTTAGAAGTGGTCCGAAGCGGAGTCAGCGGTATCGCACGCGGTGAGCGCGTGTTGTCTGTGTAAACAGACAAAGTTAACTAGAGGAAAACATTTCATGCAGATTTATTACGACAAAGATTGTGACCTATCGATTATCCAGTCGAAGAAAGTATCGGTAATCGGTTACGGGTCACAGGGCCATGCACAGGCGTGTAACCTGAAAGATTCAGGTGTGGACGTGACTGTTGGTCTTCGTGCTGGGTCATCTTCAGTCGCGAAAGCAAAGGCGCATGGTCTCAATGTTCTTCCTGTGGCTGAAGCGGTTGCGCAGGCAGACCTCGTAATGATTCTGACTCCTGATGAGTTTCATGGTGATTTGTACAAGTCTGAAATCGAGCCAAATATCAAGCAAGGCGCGACACTCGCGTTTTCGCATGGATTCTCAATCCATTACAACCAAGTCGTTCCACGTGGCGACTTGGATGTCATTATGATTGCGCCAAAAGCTCCCGGCCACACTGTCCGCAGCGAGTACGTTCGTGGTGGTGGTGTTCCTGATTTGATCGCGATCCATCAAGATGCGTCCGGTAACGCAAAGAATGTTGCAATGTCCTACGCGTCAGGCGTTGGCGGTGGTCGCACGGGTATCATCGAAACCACTTTCAAAGATGAAACTGAAACTGACTTGTTCGGTGAGCAGGCAGTTCTGTGTGGTGGATGTGTTGAGCTTGTCAAAGCTGGCTTTGAAACACTTGTCGATGCGGGCTATGCGCCAGAAATGGCATATTTTGAGTGTTTGCACGAACTGAAACTGATTGTTGATTTGATGTATGAGGGTGGTATCGCAAACATGAACTACTCGATCTCAAACAATGCTGAGTACGGTGAGTACGTCACAGGTCCTGAGGTGATCAACGAAGAGTCTAGGTATGCGATGCGCGAAGCGTTGCGTCGTATTCAAGATGGTGAGTATGCGAAGATGTTCATCACAGAAGGTCAGACAAACTACCCGTCAATGACAGCGCGTCGTCGTAACGATGCAGCGCATCAAATTGAGCAAATTGGGGCGCAGTTGCGCGCAATGATGCCTTGGATTGCAGCCAACAAATTGGTTGATAAAGACAAGAACTAATAGAATGCGGGCCCTCGGGCCCGCTTTTGATGATGACCCAGTCCAAAGGAATCTACCTTCTCCCTAACATCCTGACGACAGCAGCATTGCTGGCGGGTTTTTTTTCCATTATCACTGCGACTCGTGCTGTATATCAGGGACCGGGGCTTTTTGAGACAGCTGCTATCGCGATACTGGTTTCGGGTCTTTTCGATGGGCTTGATGGTCGTGTTGCGCGTCTGACCAACACGCAAAGTGAATTTGGCGCGCAATACGATTCCTTGAGCGACGTCGTTGCTTTTGGCGTGGCACCTGCTGTTTTGGTATTCAGCTGGTCACTGTCAGCGCTTGGCAAGCTTGGCTGGGTGGCTGCTTTTATTTACGTCGCAGGAACCGCGCTTCGACTGGCACGCTTTAATATCCAACGTGAAATTGTCGATTCGAACTATTTCGTTGGATTGGCCTGTCCTGCCGCTGCCTATTTCTTAGCATCAGCAGTCTGGACGTTGGTCGACTCAAATATCCAGGGCGAAACCGTCGCATTGACGATGGTTGTTCTGACAGCAGTCTGCGGTCTTTTGATGGTTTCATCGATTCCTTATCCATCGTTCAAGAATTCTGATCTCAAGGCGCGCGTGTCGTTGCTTGCAATTATGGCTGCGGCCCTGATTTTTGCTTTTGTGTCTCTGGATCCGCCGCGAGTGCTTTTTTTGCTCACAGGTCTCTATCTATTGAGCGGTCCGGCACTTTGGTTTAAAGAACGTTTTGGTAGGAAACAAAATGCGCCGAAAGAAGAAAAGTAAACGCGGTATCATCGACGAAGATATCCCGACGGTCTCAGAGAGCGAGGCGAAACGCCAAGTTATTTATGGTGGGATCGGGTTTGTCGTGAGCTGTTTCTTGGTGGTTTTTTTTCGCCCGGGAACCGATCATTTGATGGAAATGATTATCTTGATTGGCATTGTGGCCTCAAGCACCTTTGGTGGAATGAAGCTAGCGAGTTGGGTGGAATCAAAACAATACAATCTCAAAGGATAAAAAATGCAAAAAGGCTATTGGATTAGTTGTTATCGTGAAATTTATGACGCGGATAAGCTTGCAGCTTATGCTGAGCTCGCGAAGCCTGCCATTGAAAGTCAGGGAGGGCGATTTCTCGTGCGTGGTCCCGCAGTATATGCGGCAGGATCAGGGGTGATGGAGCGAACAGTGATTGTTGAGTGGCCGACGTTGAACGATGCGCAAAATGCATATGATTCCGATGCCTATCAAGCAGCACTGGACGCATTATCCGACGGAGTGGATCGTGACTTCCGTATCGTGGAAGGTGCATGAGCTCATAGCGACGCTCAATGGGCCTTGCAGAAAAAACTGACTTGCAGAATGTCACTTTCATTGGCATTCTGAGGGTATGAGCACACAATTCGCCAGTTACAGTCTTCTACTTGGCCTTCGACTGCCCTGATGGGCGGTTCAGTTTTTATCGTATTCGATTTCTATTTGTATTCAATTTTTTAGGTATTGCCATACGGCTGTAAGCTGTTAGGGAGATTAAGATGGTGAAAGATCAATTAATCATTTTTGACACGACATTGCGCGATGGAGAACAGAGTCCAGGCGCGTCGATGACTCGTGACGAGAAAGTCCGCATCGCAAAAGCGCTCGAGCGTCTTCGTGTTGATGTGATCGAAGCGGGCTTTGCTGTGGCGAGTCCTGGCGATTTTGAGGCCGTTAAAGCTGTCGCTTCAGCAATCAAAGAATCAACGGTCTGTAGTTTATCCCGCGCGCTTGATCGTGATATTGAGATCGCTGCAGAAGCGATCGCGCCAGCAGCGCGCCGCCGGATTCACACATTCATTGCCACAAGCCCGATCCATATGAAGCACAAGCTGAAGTTGGAGCCCGAACAGGTCATTGAACAAGCCGTCTATGCTGTGAAAAAAGCGCGTCAATACACGGACGATGTTGAGTTCTCAGCAGAAGATGCCGGTCGCTCAGACATCGATTTCTTGGCTCGGGTATTTGAGGCTGTGATCGATGCGGGCGCGAGCACCTGTAACTTCCCTGACACGGTGGGTTACAACCTTCCATTTCAGATTGAAGAGACGATTCGTACGCTCTTAACAAAGATCCCGAATGCCGATAAAGCGATTTTCTCGGTCCACTGTCATAACGATTTAGGTGTAGCTGTAGCTAACTCGCTTGCGGCTGTACGTGCTGGGTGTCGTCAAATTGAGTGCACCATTAACGGACTCGGAGAGCGTGCCGGTAACACCTCGCTGGAGGAGGTGGTGATGGCGGTCAAGACGCGGTCTGACATTGTGGATGTGGTAACGCATATCGATACGCAGCACATCGTTCCTGCATCGCGCCTGGTTTCTTCGATCACTGGATTCCCGGTCCAGCCAAATAAGGCCATCGTTGGCGCGAACGCGTTCGCCCACGAGTCAGGTATCCACCAAGACGGTGTTTTAAAGCATCGTGAGACCTACGAAATCATGCGCGCAGAAGATGTTGGCTGGAATACCAATAAAATGGTGTTAGGCAAGCACTCTGGGCGTGCTGCCTTTAGGTCACGTTTAGACGAACTTGGAATCGTCTTGGCAGACGACCAGGCGTTGAATGACGCGTTTGCGCGTTTTAAAGACCTCGCCGACCGTAAGCATGAGATTTTCGACGAGGATTTGCAGGTGTTGATGAATGCCCAAACAATGGAGGCCGACAGCGCACGCTACGATCTTGCAGATTTGTCCGTCACTTCAAAAATGGGTGTTGCACCAACCGCGCATTTAAAACTCCGTGTTGATGGCTCTGAGATCGATGCGTCAGCTCAAGGTGATGGTCCGGTCGATGCGGTCTATAAAGCGATCGAGTCCGTGGCCAAATCTGGTAGTGATCTTCAGTTGTATTCGGTTAACGCGATTACAACCGGTACCGATTCTCAAGGTGAGGTCACTGTACGTCTCGAGAAATCAGGTCGGATCGTGAATGGACTTGGTGCAGATACAGACATCATTGTTGCGTCGGCAAAAGCCTATCTCCATGCCTTAAACTTGATTGAGAAGCCTCTCGACAAACAACATCCTCAGAAGTCTGAGGGCATTTAATGCAAACACTGCCACCGGAGGAATCGCGGAAGATTCTGGATGCGATGGGCGTCCCGGTGGTAGTCCTTCGTGATAGGCCTGCGAATAGTGATGCAGTTACTTTACAACCAATGGTTTCTGAATCTCTATCTCAGAAGGCGGCGTCTGATTTGATGGAGGCCCTCGATAACGCCTCGTCAGATGTTTCTGAGGGAGCGGGATCCAGCAATCAAGCAAAAGAGAGTATCCCTCAAGCGGCGCTGTCAGAGCAGTCGAGGGTATCATCTGACCTTGCTGTTCCAGGACTCGAAACAAAGCCGCTTCGGTTTACTTTGGTCAGTGCTGTATCCGCTGATACGCTGCTTACTTGTGAGCTTCCTGAATGGGCAGGAGGACTGCTCGAAAGTCGTTTGACGGGTATTTGCTCTGATCTCTTACGAGCGCTTTCACCGACTACTGGTGATGTTGACTGGCAATATTTTCACTGGCCGATTGCTGGAATTAAGGATCATGGTCGTGAGGCGGCGATGGATGCTCTGGATGCATGGTTGCATCGGCGTTGGGCTGAAACCAGCTCGACAGATCCTGTGATCGCCTTGTCTGTTTCTCAAATCGATCTATCACCGATTTTTTCTGATGCATTGGTTTTGCCATCACTGGACGAGCTTGCGGTTTCGAGTGACGCGAAGCGTTTGGCATGGAGAGTCATACAAGAGCGCGCACGTGGCTGAAGAGCTGTCCTTTCGATTGATGGATGAATCTGATCTCGATGCAGTCTGTGATCTCGAGGCGCGTGCCTATGAATTTCCGTGGTCTCGCGCGATTATTGGTGGCTGTACGACTGTTCCGTACCGAATCTGGCTTGGTTTTCTTCCGGGGGAATCCACTCACATTTCTCAAGCTTTTTTGTCAATTACTCTCGATGAGGCGCACATTCTGAATTTGTCAGTTGAGCCTGGTTTTCAAGGACGAGGTTTTGGTGGACACATGCTCAATCATCTAAAAAAGGATGCGCGAGAGCAGGGTGCGCGGCAGATGTTTCTGGAGGTTCGTGAATCAAACCGTGCGGCGATGCAGATGTATCTCAATCATGGATTCAATGAAGTTGGACGAAGACGGAATTACTACCCAACCGCAGCGGGACGCGAAGATGCCTTGGTGTATGGTTTGCAGTTACGATTTGATCAGATCTGAATATTTTATCTTGGCCTGATTCAAGGTCATGCTACTTCCAAAGCCTGGTACATTGATTGAGTCCGGACCTATGTCAATGTCTGAACCTTCGACAATATTTTCACCATAGTGGTACAAGATCTCGATCTTTCCTCGATCAATCTCGTGACGATAGCGCTCTTGTCGCGATTGGATTTCGTCAGATCCTTGAAGGTGAATCGCGCCATAACGTGGCTGCAAGAGTTCTGCGGTAGCCTCTGGGGACAGTATGGCTGCTGTCGCGTTATTACCACCAAACCCTTTGGCGTTGATAAGTGCTGCTGAGATACGTTGCTCTCGTGACTGCAACACGAAGTTGAGCCCATCCTGGATGACATCAGGCGCCAAAGATTCGGTCGTTTTTATCCCGGGCGCAATTTGTGAGGCAAATGCGCCCAGACTGATGGCTAATTGATCGCCACCCGCGGTACCTTGAGAGTGTCCAAGTTGGCTTTTTACAGCTGTCACTGACCACGCATCGATACTGAACGCGGATGCGACGCGAGAAAGAACGTCAGATTCCGTGACGCGATTTTGTGGGGTGCTGGTTCCATGCGCTTGAACAAGGGTTTGATGCGCGAGTGCTTCATGTCCTAGTAGGTCGCGTATGCTCGCTGCTGCTTGCGCTAGAGTGAGATAATTTCCCGCTCCTGGAGCAGAAATACTGCGCTTTCCGCCATCAGCATGGCTTGCTACCGCCGGAACAGATCCATAGATCGTTGCGCCGAGCTCAATCGCCAACTGATCATCCATCAAGATGACGTACTGGCTAGACTCACCCATAGTGAATCCACAGTTCAGACCGAATGGACGGCTTGTTCTCCGATAATCAGGCTCCTCATGCTCGCCCAGTCCATCGAGCTCGCGTAGACCTTGATCTTCGGCAAGTGCACCCATGGCACGGAAGCCTTCGATGACCTCGGGAGTGATTGGGCAGTCGGCGCCACCAACGACCGCGATTCTAAAGCGGCCTTCTTGGATCCCATCAACGGCGTTATGCAGGTTGTAAAGAAAGCTTGCGCATGCGCCCATGTTGGCGCCAGAACGCCCAAGGCTTCCAAGAACATAGGCGTTACTGAAATCTGCAGGCATTTGTGGGTAACCAAGGGGTAACTGCTTGGATGTGGTGCGTTTTCCAAGGAGTGCGCTCTTCAGCATACCTCCAAAGCCTGATTCATCCATTTGTCCGATTGATGAGCCTGCAAATACGGCAATTTGGTTTGGGGCGATATGTTGCTTGATGTGGTGCCACTGCAGCCCAGAGCTCAACCAACAGTCAGAAAGCGCGAATAATGCAAGTTGAAGAGTTCTGGGATGATTTCTCGAGGAGTAGAACATGTCTGGCCGAAACCCAGTCGGTGCCATCCCTGCGGCCTGTACGGACAGTTTGCGGGTACAGGGCTTTAAGACATCGCTCGGTTCGATCACATACTCTGTGAGTCGACCCTCTTTGCGTCCGGTTGTCCACCCTTGTGGGAGAGGGTTTGGGGTTTGAAGAGGTCCAAGCCAAATACTCGTCGGTTCTTTCGTATGCCCGAGTCGGTGCAGAGGGACTTCATCAGGATTAAACCAATCCGGATGAATTTTTCGGATCAGTGTATTCTCAAGCACGTGGCGAGCTTGCGCTTCATTCGTCGAAACTTCAGGGCCCATGCCAATAAGGGCTCCGATTTGGTTAACAGTGCGGGCTTTTTCAGCGGGTGAGAGCGTATCCATGATGAGGCGTCTGAATGCCTGATGGTCTGAGCTCCGACCTGCGGCGTTGATGCCACCAAATCCGACGATGAGAGGTAATGCAGTCACTGTATTATCCGAGATTGAAAGGACGTAATGTAACAAGATGAGGCCTAGTTGTGCTATGCAGAATCACCGCTTTTCTGATGCTTTGTGGATTCCGAGCCCACATTTCGATGAAAGACCCGCTGATGAAATCAGCTTAATCGTGATTCATGCTATTTCGTTGCCACCTGAATTGCTGAATCCACTTCCTGTGATGGCATTTTTCCAAGGGGCGTTGAATCATGAGATGGATCCTTATTTTGCAACTTTGAAGGATGTGCGGGTATCTGCTCATTTGGTGATTGGGCGTCATGGCGATTTGTACCAAGCCGTCGAATTTGATAAGCGGGCGTGGCATGCAGGGCAGTCTGAATTCCAGGGTCGTTCGCAGTGCAATGACTTCAGTGTTGGGATTGAATTAATTGGACCGGAGGAGGGTCCATTTACGGACGCTCAGTATAAGTCTCTGAAAGATGTTTGCTCGGATTTGTGCGAGGCCTATGCAATTGATGCGAATCATATCGTTGGTCATCGCGATATCGCACCTGGTCGTAAGATTGATCCAGGCGCGGACTTTAATTACGGACGTATTCGACCTGTCAATTAGAACGTTGGCGCGAGCGCCAGAGCAAGTGGCATCCAAAAAATCGCGCCAATGTTGCCGATCAAAACAATTGATGCGACCCGCGTCGGTTCTTGGTTATAGCGTTCTGCAATCATGTAGTTGAGTACGCCTGGTGGCAGGGCGGCAAAGATTAACAACACACTCCATTGTAATGGGTCGAGCTGCAAAAACGGTTCTAGGGTGTAGGCGATCCCAAGCCCAAGTATTGGGCAAAGAAGTGCAGCGAATACCCCTGTTCCAAGATCATTTGTATTGACATCTTGCATGCGGATACCCAACGCGAACAGAACAAGAGGGATCACAATTTGTCCGAGCATATCTAACGGAATCAAAACGATTTCAGGGATTTTGGTGTGCGAAAATCCGACGAATAAACCTGCGATGGTTGCGAGTATCGTAGGGATCGATAAGGCATTCAATACCTGTGCACGACGATCGAGAATGTAAAATCCAAGCGTGAAATGTAGGAACATCGAGATGATGAAAATAACAATCATCGCCGGCATCGCCCCCTCTCCAAATGCGAGAAGCACAAGCGGAAGAGCAAGATTCCCCGTGTTAGTGAACATCATCGGCGGGATCAGGGTTTTCGGTTGAATGCTTGAGAGTTTGCAAATCGGCCACGCGATGAGACCTGAGCCCAGGATGATCGCTATCGTTCCAAGTGTGAGAGGCAAAAACTCAGTCAGGTCAACCGACTTCGATGCGAGCACGGAGAAGATCAACATCGGCACGAAGAGCTCCATGTTGACCTGATTGATGGTCGACATATTTGGTTTGCGCCACCGCCCGTATGCGTAACCGATGAGTACAACGATTAATACGGGAATGACGCTCCCGAGGATGCGGTCAAGAATGATGTCATTAGACACGTGTTGCGTCCTTCAATAATGGCGCTGAGCCGCACAATAAGTGGGGCCGTCACTTACTTACGGTGGAATCCGTCTGGGACGATAAGGATATCCTGATTGATGTCGCTAATGCGAGTGCGACCGCACAATCCCATCGTGGTGTCGAGTTCTTTGTGGATGACCTTGAGTGCGTCTGTGACGCCCTGTTCGCCTTTGGCACCCAGTCCATAGGTATAGGCGCGTCCGATCATTGTTCCTTTGGCGCCAAGAGCGATTGCTTTAAGGACATCCTGACCTGACCGAATTCCGCTGTCGAACATGACTTCCGTTTTGTGACCAACCGCGTCAACGATATGTGACAGCATCCGAATTGAGCTGGAGGCGCCGTCAAGCTGACGGCCGCCGTGGTTGGACACGACGATGGCGTCGGCACCTAGGTCGGCAGCTTTCTTTGCATCGTCAGCGTCTAAAATTCCTTTTAATATGACTTTGCCATCCCACATCTCCATGAGCTGCCCGATCCGTCTCCAGTCCAGAGACTGATCAAACGCCTCGGCCGTCCAACTGCTTAGGGACGATGCATCACTGACGCCTTTTGCGTGGCCAACAATGTTGCCAAAGAATCGACGCTTGGTTCCGAGCATCTCGATTCCCCAACTGACTTTGGTCATCATGTCAGCGATGGATTTGACCGTGAGTTTGGGCGGCGCTGATAGTCCGTTTTTCAGGTCCTTATGCCGTTGCCCTAGCATTTGGAGATCCACGGTGATAACGAGTGCCGAGCATTTGGCGGTTTTCGCGCGCTCCATAAGCCGGCGCATAAAGTCGTCATCTTTGAGTGTGTACACC
>JAYNIS010000017.1:0-15626 GCA_038109325.1 Gammaproteobacteria bacterium
GATCATCGCCTTCCCAGATGATCGCAGTTTGATCGCCACGGGACGCAAGGTGACGGTCTAGACAGTTTGCCGAAATGTTGAGCACACCATCTTCGTACCAACGGATATCGACATTACCGGGAGCGAACGATGTGTTCTTGATCTTTGTCGGGAACTTGATCCAATCGAGGCGCTTTGCCTGCTCGGCCCAAAATTTGTCGGGGTCATCAATTGATTGGCGATACATCGCCTCATAAGTTGCTTCGTCTACCCAGGCGCTCGCCGCAAACGCAGGATCTACCGGATAGACCTTGGATTCGGTCATGGAAACTTCCTCAATTAAAAAATCGCGTTACATTTTTGACGTTTTAGAAAAAACACCCAATACGACAATCGTCTTGGCTCAACTAAAGAGATGATTCGTATCAAAGAAAAGTTTTCACTTGGTCAATTATCACTGGGATCTCTGTATCCATTGAAAACAACGCCATTAACTTCGCGTCCCGATCCATCAGATAGATGCGAGAGGAATGATCGACCGTATAGTTTTCCGGATCATCTCCAACTTTTTGCGCATACACCTGGTACCGCCGCATCACCAGCTCGATTTGTGCCCGATCACCGGAAAGACCTTTAAAAGACTCATCAAATACCTGCACATACTCTGTCACAGTCTCAATTGTGTCGCGCTCAGGATCGACCGTTACGAACAACCCAGACACACGCTTTTTGTCGTCGTCCAGACCATTATAGACCTGTGCCATTCGAGCAAGCTCGGTTGGGCAGACATCCGGACAATAGGTGTACCCAAAATAGATCAGCATCAAATCCGACTTGAGTTCTGAGGTATCCAACGGGCCAGCCGCAGTCTCTAAAACAAAATGCCCACCGATCTGAGCACCAGGCATCCCTTTTTCGTCGGTCGTGAGATTCCGAAAAAATGGAAAGGCAACCAAGCCTGCCATCAAACAGGCAACAAGAAGTGGGGCATAACGCTTCAACGCAATCACCTTTTATGTATCTGCAATTTTTAATAACTGAGCCGGAGGCATCTGGCGCGCTTGCTTGGCCGACCAACGTCCAATCGCACCAACAATAGCACCTGTTAACACAGGTGCAAGCACCCAAATCTGCCATTTGGATGACCATTCTAAATTGAAGATTTTTGTGTACACCAACCAACCAAGCAGCTCAGCACCAACTGCTGCCAATAATCCGCTCATCACACCCAAAGTGAGAAATTCTGCCCACTGCGATTGGGATAACAAATTGTCTGAACCACCCAAGCTTCTTAAGATTGCCGACTCCTTTCGACGCTCAGGAAGTGATGTCTGAATACTTGCCGCCAGTACCAACACGCCACCCACAAGGACAAAGTACAGAACAACACTGACGGCTTGTGACACCCGATCTAAAATGCCACGAATCTGATTCAAAATTGCATCAACCGACAACAATGTGACCTGACGGAACGCGGCGCTAATGGCAGCCGTATCCTCTGATGGATTCGGCAAACGCATACTTGTCAGTCGAGTGGACTCGAAAGGCTCAAGCGTTCCGGGTGAAAAGATCATAAAAAAGTTGGGCAACATCGAGTCCCACTGCACAACACGAGAACCAATGACCTCCGCAGCAATCCGATCAGGGCCAATGGTGTACTGAATCACATCCCCAAGTTCTAAATCGAGCTCATCGAATAGCTTTGATTCGACCGTCACCAAACCTGCTCCATCGGCTTCTGTGAAAAAGCGGCCTCGATCAACCTGATTATCACGACCGAGAACCCCTGACTCAGTCAAACTGAGTTCGCGCCGCACAGATCCGGGTGGCTCGACACCCGCCAAGTGCTCAACCAACGGAATTCCATTCACGGTCTCCAAGCGCCCACGAACGATCGGATAGAGCGGTGCAAGATCACCGCCTCGGACTGTCACGCTCTCAATGAAATTTTCTTGGTCTTGATCTGTGATGTTCAAAGCGAAAGTATTCGGCGCATCTTCAGGGACTTGAGTTTCCC
This sequence comes from Gammaproteobacteria bacterium, assembly GCA_038109325.1. Taxonomy (GTDB): domain Bacteria; phylum Pseudomonadota; class Gammaproteobacteria; order Pseudomonadales; family Litorivicinaceae; genus HIMB30. The sequence goes on from JAYNIS010000017.1 coordinate 1,997, forward strand.
AAGTTGTAATTAAATCGAATCGAATCAGCGCAACCATCGCAATCGCAAGTGCGGTCAAAGCAAATGCCATTAACTGACCACCTGAAGCCTGTGGATCTCTGACAAGTTGTTGAATTCCAAAGCGCCATGCAGGTCCAATCTCCTCCAATGGGCCTAGGCTTCGAATCACCAGTCGGCCCAATATACTCACCAAACCGACCAATATCACCACAGCAAGCAGAACCCAACCGGTGAGCAATACATCATCGCTATACAAGTATCCAAGGATTCCAATCGCGAGCAAGGCAAAGCCGTAACGGCCAAATTGACCGATCCCTGACACTTGATAATCCCGTTTGAGTACACGGATTGGCGGTACATTCGCGAGCAAGATCAAAGCAGGCGCAGCAAAACCGAAGAGAGTCACGAAGCCTGTTAATAATCCAAGAATCGCAGGCTTCACGCTTGGTTCAGGCAAACTTATGGTTAAAAGACCCGCGATCGTATCAACGAGCGCTATCTGTAACCCATATCCAATCAAGACACCCAGCCCGCTTGCCAATCCACCAAGGACAATAAGCTCGGTCGTGAAAATACGTAATGCTTCAGCGCCACTCAATCCAAAAGTCCGAAATAACGCGCTATCAGCGATGTGGTCCGACGCCCAACGATTGGCTGTCATTGCAATAGCAGCGCCCGACAAAAGCACGGTCAACAAACCTGCCAATGACAAATAGGTCGTCGCTCGTGTCAGTGCGTTACCGACTTCTGGTCGACCATCAACCACCCCGCGAAGCCGTTGACTGATGTCGAGCTTAGGCTCGACAAAGGCTTTAAATCGTTCGATATCACCATCCGCAAATAACGTGATATAGCGGACCCGACTACCCGGCTGGATCAATTGCGACGATTCAAGATCGGCTTGATTCATTAAAAGCCTGGGCGTTAGTGAAACGAAGGATCCGCCTCGGTCGGGTTCGAACACCAAAATCTGCGTGATCTTGAGGTCAGTCTCGCCCACCGACACCACATCACCCACATCGATATCGAGCTTGGACACCAATTGTGGGTCTGCCCATGCAGTCCCTGGTTCGGGAATACCCGATGCCGGGTATCCAATACCGGCTCGGCTGTCAGCAATTTCGAGCTTGCCCTTCAGTGGGTAGCCATCTGTCACGATCTTTAATCCGGTCAATTCAAAGTTCGACTGGCTCCCAACCACCGATGGGAACTCGATAGTTTCGGTTGCTGACACACCCAAGGCGTTGGCTTCAGCTAACCATTCTGGATCAATGGATCGCGGACCCCTGAGTTTTAAATCTCCGCCGAGAAGCGCTGCAGCATCTGCGCGCATCGCGCGATCAATACGATCAGTTAATACTTCTGTGGTCGTCATGGCAGCGACAGAGACGACGAGGGCAAGTGCCAATAGACTTAATTGACCGCTGACAAACTCACGCCATAGTAGACGCAGCGCAATCATGCGGCGACCTCGCTCAATTGTCCGTCTTCCAAATGGAGCACCCGCTGACACTGTGCAGCGAGCCTTTCATCATGCGTCACCAAAATCAGTGTGGTCCCTGTTTCCTTATTCAGTTCAAATAGTAATTCAGACACAGCATCCCCGGTTCTACGGTCAAGGTTGCCGGTTGGCTCATCGGCAAATAAGAGTGCAGGTTCATTGACAAACGCGCGCGCGACAGCCACGCGTTGCTGTTCCCCGCCCGATAGCATTCTTGGACGATGATGAATCCGCGCTCCGAGACCGACGCGCTCGAGCCAACTTGTAGCTCGCTGCTTCGATTCGGCAACAGATAATCCCGTCAACTCCAGCGGTAGCATGACATTCTCAAGTGCTGTCAGCCCCTGAAGTAGCTGAAAGCTTTGGAAAACAAACCCAATCCGACCACGACGAATCGCAGCACGCTCATCTTCGGTCAACGAACTGAAGTCATTCCCTTTAAAAAGTATTTCACCGGTTTCAGGAATGTCTAAGCCGGCCAGTAACGACAGTAAAGTACTCTTACCCGCGCCCGACGGGCCGACAATCGCTACACTATCCCCCGGGTTGATCTTCAGTTCGAGAGACTCCAAAACTGACAAACGCTGACCACTTTGGTCTTCAAACCCATGTGACACATTACGAACATGAAGGACTGGTTGTGCAGACATTGCGAGTAATTTTCCTCTGGTTGACTTTCATCACGCCGGCAATGGGGGCCCCGACGCTTCTGATCGTCGGCGATAGTCTCAGTGCAGGCTATGGGCTAGATCGTGGTCAAAGCTGGGTCGATCTTCTCGCCGCCGATCCCACAAAAATATTGGGGGCAGATGGTCAAATTTTAAACGCCTCCATCTCAGGCGAAACGACCACTGGAGGACTCTCACGACTCCCTGGTCTACTCGAACGCCATCAACCTGACGCAGTATTCATTGCGCTCGGTGCAAATGATGGATTACGTGGCCTACCGCTTTCGACAATGCAGGCCAATCTGAAAGCGATGTTTCAGCTCGCGACCGATGCAGGCGCTCAGGTCCTTTACGCAGGCATTGAGCTTCCAAGAAACTATGGAGGGCCTTTTATTCGTGCATTCCGACATGCACAGGACCAGATCGCTGAAGAAACACGCGTTTCTTATCTACCATTTTTCCTGGAGCCAGTCGCTTTAAAGCGAGAGTTATTCCAAAACGATGGGCTCCATCCGACCGCCGAAGCACAGCCAATAATCGCCACCTATGTGGGAGAATTTCTTCAGGACTCTCTATCAAAATAGCCAAGTCGTGTCAGATCATCCACGAGTCGAATCAAATACCGATCGGTCATCGCTGACACATGATCAGTCACCCGCATGAGTCGCTGATACTTTGAATCACTGGGCCGTGGCCTGAATTTCCCAAGCCGTGCAACAGCATCTCGAGCTTTAGAGCTGATGTAAGTCCCATCGCCACCGGCTTGCGCCAAGGCCTCGGCGCCATCAATTAAATGTGCCAGCACACCGCGCAGCAAGGGCCCACTCTGCCCTTCATAAGACTGCTTGGTTAAATCAACATAAACGCGTTCACATGCCAATGCCTTCGCTCTCTGAATCACCTCACCCGCCGACGCACGTCTCCAATCGAGCAATTCCTCATCAAAGGTGCCGCTTACAATTGCATCATAATGTGATTGGAATCGAGCTTCGGCCTCATTCACCAACGCATCGATCGCAGCGGAACGTAGAAGCTCCAGTTTCGCTTCAGAATCATCCAGTAATTGCTCATAGAGATTCCGTCTCGCACCGCGGTCGACAAGCTCCTTCATTAGCGAAGAGACCTCCTCGTAGTCCAGGTGACCGAGCTCAACTGCATCTTCAAGATCAATCAATGCATAACAAATGTCATCAGCCGCCTCGACAGCGTACACCAGCGGATGACGTGCCCAGGCATCGGGCATGAGTTCAACCAAGCCGAGGTGAGAAGCCAGTTCCCGCATGAATGGGAGTTCTGCTTGATTCACCCCGTGCTTACCCTTGGTTTGTCCAAAAGCGGAGTCTGCGGCAAATGGATATTTGACGAAGGTACCGAGCGTCGCGGCTGTTAATCGCATCCCGCCATCAAACCAATGTCGTTCAAGACGTGTAATCACGCGAAAACCTTGTGCGTTCCCTTCAAACCCCGTGAGGTCCGCCCGTTCAGCACGAGATAAGCCTGCGAGATATTCAGGATGCGACTCAAAAAACTGCCGGATCGCTCGTTCACCAGCATGACCAAATGGTGGATTACCGATGTCGTGGGCAAGACAGGCTGCCTGAACCAATGCACCCACACCAGATCCAGAATGCGTGTCGGACAATAATCCTTCATCACGCATCCAGCGTCCGAGCCTTGCACCCAATGAACGTCCGACAGACGCCACTTCAAGCGAGTGGGACAAACGCGTATGCACATGATCGTTGTCCGATAACGGATGAACCTGGGTTTTGATCGCCAAGCGTCTAAACGCACCTGAAAAGATGAGTCGATCGTGATCGCGCTGCCACTGACTGCGTTCATCGCCCGACACGTGTGGGGCCCACAATCCCTCATGATCAATGCGCGCAGTTGAAAGCAGTTGATTCCAATCCATCATACGTCTATCGCTCCTCGGAACGATGCACAGTCGTCCGCAGTGAGCTTACGTTTTGGATACAAATCAAAGCGCACCGTTTTGGCTTTCACTTGTGATGAGGGCTGCCGACCACCAAGGATGTCTGCCTTAATAGGACGCTTGACAACAACCCGTGCGGCACCGGAGTCGAGCGCGGCTTCTAACAGTTTTTCAGGATCATCAGTCGTCTGCTCGAGAGAATGTAAGACTTGCATGGATAACGAAGGAGCAGCTTTACGGTCTTTCGGAAACATTGGATCGAGATAAATGACACCATGTGACACACGCGAGAGGCGTTCTACGCTATCTGCGTGAGTGAATTGGAGCCGATCACACCAAGGTACTCCTGCTTCTTGAGCCCGGCGGAGCGCATCTTGAAGCAGAGCCGCTACCACTGGATGTCGCTCCATCGCAAAAACTTCACAGCCAACATTCGCCAGGACGCTTAAATCACCTCCAAGGCCAGCAGTCGTATCGACAATCGAGGGCCGTAATCCTTTGTTACATCCCATCGCACGCGTTAAAGCTTCCCCAGTCACCGCTTTGACACGGCGTGCTTGTGCTCCTTGAACAAAATCGACATAAACACTAGATCGTGGATCAAATGCAGCCGACTTCAGGGCCAATCCGTTGTCATCCCACCAGAAATAATGACCTGACTCCGGTGGTAAAGCTTGCCATTGAACAGAGAGCCATGGAATCAATTCCATCGCCTCGTCGCGGCTAACCACTTGATGGAGTGGATCAACACCAACCCATTCCATCACAACCTCACTTGCCCGTCACAAAACGCCAAGCGTTGTCGAAAAGCCCCATCCACGGAGTGACGCGCGACGTGCCGTTTGGCGCAAAGGACAACTGAGATCGTAAAACGACACGCTCAGGATGCGGCATCATGATAGTGACTCGACCGTCTTCAGAACAGAGACCGGCAAGACCCTCAGCTGATCCGTTTGGATTGCCCGGATACAAGGTCTCCGCTTGGCCTTGATCATCGGTGTAGATCAAACTTGTAAGTCCCAACTCAGAGAGGGATTTAACCTCAGATGAGGTGTGCTGGAATCGACCCTCACCATGAGCCACAGCGATCGGGAATCGCGTTCCCTCAAGATCCCTCAAGAGAACTGAGCGGCTGGTTGGAAGTGTGGCAAGTGCCAAACGTGCCTCAAATTGCTGAGAGGCGTTGCGAGCCATCGGCTTGAAGTGCTTCGCACCGGGCATGAGTAGTGGAAGCTGAGCCATCATCTGACATCCATTGCAAATCCCAAGCGATATTGTATTTTCGCGGTGGAAGAATGCTTTGAACATGGCGGACAAATCATCATTGAATAAAATCGAACGAGCCCAACCTGAACCAGCACCCAAAACATCGCCATAGCTGAACCCGCCGCAGGCAGCCAATGCATCGAATGATTCCAAGGTCTGCCGACCACTCATCAAGTCTGACATGTGCACATCAATTGCCTCGAATCCGCAATGATCGAATGCATGAGCCATTTCAATATGGCCGTTCACACCCTGTTCACGCAAGATCGCGACACGGGGTCGCGATGGGGACATGCGACGCGTCTCAGGGACCTGATCCATTGCTGGAAAGATGGCGGAGCTCAAGCCATCGTATATCCGTGTAATTTGTGACGCTTCTTGATCGACACATTCGGGGTTATCGCGCAGTCGTGCCATCGCAAAACTTACTGACGACCATGACTGCTGGAGCGCAACGCGACTCTCATTTAAAAGCAGTTGCTCGTTTTGGGTGATTGATAATGAATCGGATTGATCGGTCTCACCAAGCACATGCGCACGAAGACCAGCCTGGCCACATGCATCAATCACTGTAGGAAGGTCTGAGTTCGCAACCTCAATGACACAGCCAATTTCTTCGTTAAACCAAAAAGCAACAGGATCAACGTCATCAGGAGTGGCTGCCTTCAGGCCACACCTTGATGCAAACAGCATTTCAGAAACCGTCGCCAGCAACCCGCCATCTGATCGATCGTGGTATGCAAGTAATCGACCATCTGCAACCAAGGTTTGCACTAAATCGAAACAAGCCTTGAGATCCAAAGGCTGAACATCGGGCGGAATGTCACCGAACTGCGAAGTAACCTCACATGCAATTGACCCAGCCATGCGCTGCTGTCCAAGATCAATTGCCATCAGAGAGGAATCCTGACCTCGAAGTAACGGCGTGACTGTTTTTTCCACGTCAGTCACAGGAGCAAATCCTGAGCAGATCAGCGACATTGGGCCAATCACTTCATGCGTGCCTGCTTCATCCGACCACCGCGTCTTCATCGACATCGAATCTTTCCCGACCGGGATACAGACACCAAGCGCTGGACAGAATTCACCACCAACCGCTTTAACAGCCTCGTAAAGACGGGCATCTTCACCTTCAGTTCCAGCAGCACACATCCAATTGGCAGACAATTTGACCTGTCCGACTGAACCGATTGGCGTACCCGCCATATTCATGAGTGTTTCAGCGACTGCCATTCGCGCGGATGCACCCGCATCAACGAGGGCAAGCGGTGTGCGCTCACCCATCGCCATGGCTTCACCAGTCACTGAACCAATTGCTGAATGTGTCACGGCGCAATCCGCAACAGGAACCTGCCACGGCCCAACCATCTGATCTTGATGAACAAGACCCGAAACTGTCCGATCACCAATGGTGATCAGGAAATTTTTTGATGCCACGGTCGGATGACTTAAAACGTGGTGCGCTAATTCTGAGAACTGAATACTTGAAAATTGAGCCGGTTTCAGATTCACAGACAATGTCGATGCTTCACGATGCATCTTTGGCGGCTTTCCAAAAAGCACATCGACAGGTAGATCAACTGGCGCCGATGATTCTCCAGCCTTGGTAACCGATAAATGTGGCTTGTCATGTGCGCGTCCAACAACCGCATAGGGACAACGTTCACGCGCGCAAATTGCTTCAAATGCATCTAGCTTTGCTGGATCGACTGCTAAGACATACCGCTCTTGCGCCTCGTTACACCAAAGCGCAAGAGGCGACAACGACGGATCCGCTGAGGGAATCCAATCCATCGAAAAATCAGCCCCAACTCCTCCATCTTTTACAAGCTCAGGCAATGCGTTTGACAGTCCACCGGCTCCAACGTCATGGATGAAGACGATCGGATTGTTTTGCCCACGAAGCCAGCATCGATCAATCACTTCCTGACACCGACGTTCCATTTCCGGGTTTGCGCGCTGGACAGATGCGTAATCTAAATCACTACCCGATGTACCCTCGCCAGCAGAACTGGCAGCGCCACCACCCAAACCGATCAACATTGCTGGCCCACCGAGGACAATAAGGGGTGTTCCCTCGGAAAATGGTTTTTTCTCAACTTGGCCCTCGGAGATTGAACCGATACCGCCGGCGATCATGATGGGCTTCACATAGCCCCGACGACGCGTGCCGAGGGCTGTCTCTTCAAATGCCTCATAAGCTCTGAAATACCCATTCAGATTTGGCCGTCCAAATTCATTATTAAAAGCGGCCCCGCCAATCGGCCCTTCGAGCATGATCTGAAGCGATGTCGCCAATCGATCCGGCATTGGCAAATCCTGCTCCCAAGGCATTTCGAGACCAGGAATTCGAAGATAATTAACGCTAAAGCCTGTCAGGCCAGCCTTCGGTTTCGCACCACGACCTGTCGCACCCTCATCTCGAATCTCGCCACCGGCTCCAGTCGCAGCACCCGGATTTGGAGAGACAGCTGTCGGATGATTGTGCGTCTCGACTTTCATCACCAAATGGACTGATTCCACGACCGGTTGATACGCATGAGTCATCGGATTGACTAAAAATCGTTCGGCAGTTGGACCTTGCACGACCGCCGCATTATCAGCGTATGCAGACAGGACACCACCGGGTGCAATCTCGTGTGTATTCCGAATCCACTGGAACAAACTTTTCGGCTGATCTTCACCATCGAGCGTCCAGGAGGCATTGAAGATCTTGTGACGACAATGTTCAGAGTTTGCTTGCGCAAACATCATTAATTCCACATCAGTCGGGTCACGACCAAGCTTGGCGTAAGCGTTTGCCAGGTATTCAATTTCATCATCAGATAGCGCAAGCCCATGCACCGAATTTGCATGGTTGAGCGCACCGATAGGGTTTGAACCGAGGGCCACAATTCCTAACGGCTCGGGCGCACCGGGCGTAAAAAAGGCGTCAGTGGGCAGATCAACGAGCACGTCTTCCATCATCGGATCTGAGATTAATCCATTCAGTAGCACACGCTCGGCATCTGACATCGATCCAGAGATAACCACATGCATGCCCCGCTCGATGCGAGTCACCGCTTCAAATCCACAATTCTTAGCAATCTCAGTCGCTTTGGAACTCCATGGCGATGTCGTACCCGACCGAGGTACCACAACCAACCCTTGGCTCAGCGTCATCGGCTTTGCATCAAGCAATTGCTCTAACGTATCCGTATCCTGGGCGTCCCCCATCACAAAAAATACGTACGTGCATGTGAGATCTTGGATATTGATGCCAAGAGCTTTTGCGCGCGTAATTAGTGACTGAATACGAAACGACGAGAGGGCATGTCCCCCCTGCAGAATGAGCATGTCAATCGGTCCTTGATACGATCGAAAATTAAGAACGAGAGTTTAGCAGAGCCGACCGCATCGCCGGAGTGTTCAGTGGATTTTTTTAATGAGAGCCTGCCGATTTGCTTAATCTACGAACTTGAAAAAACTGTTGGAGTAAAACAGCCGATTCATCTGCGCAAAGCCCACCTTGAACGTCAACGCGATGGTTGTAAAAGGACGCATCAGGTAATTGAAGTTGGGACTCTAAGACTCCAGCCCGTGGCTCTCTCGCAGCAAACACCACACGTTCAATGCGAGCATGGATCAGCGCACCAAAACACATCGTGCACGGTTCGAGAGTGACATACAGCGTGGTGTTTGGAAGCCTGTAATTCTGGACTGCATGACAGGCATGCCGAATCGCTGCGATTTCCGCATGATGACTCGCATCATGATTTGAAATGGGCGCATTCCAACCCTCGCCGATAATTGCTCCGTCACGAACCAAGACTGCTCCAACCGGCACCTCATCGAGCGATGCAGCATGCTCGGCTAGCTCAAGAGCCCGACCCATCCACCGCAAGTCGTCTTCACTAAATTCACTCTCTGTCATCTACTCCTCAACGACCATTCGGTTGACGATCTTCTCTAAATGGGGTTTCCTGCGCTCTCTGTCTATTCGTGCAAAACACAGGATAACAAACGATGTCGACAATATATCCAAAGATCGATCCGAACGGACTACTCGAATACTCAGTGGTGTTCACCGATCGCTCGATGAATCACATGTCCCCCGCTTTTCAAGATATCATGCGAGGGCTACATGCAGGTCTCACATCAGTCTACAAGGCACCATCCTGTGTTTTAATTCCAGGCGGTGGAACATTTGCGATGGAATCTGTCGCGCGTCAGTTCGCTAAAGATCAAAAAGTACTGGTTGTGAGAAACGGCTGGTTCAGTTTCCGCTGGACTCAAATTTTTGACCAAGGCGTTACACCAGGGCACGCTGAGGTCGTAAAAGCACGACCGGATACTGGCGCTGCTGACCAACAATTTTCACCAGTGCCTGCCGAAGAGGTGTGTGCTCAAATCCGAGCTGAGAAACCTAACCTTGTGGTTGCGCCTCATGTCGAAACATCAGCCGGAATGTTGTTACCAGATAGCTACATACGCGCATTAACGGAAGCCGCCCATGAGGTTGGAGCCTTATTCGTTCTCGATTGTGTTGCAGCTGGCGCTCTATGGGCAGATATGGAGCAACTTGGTATTGATGTGTTGATCACGGCACCACAGAAAGGTTGGACCTCAACGCCTTGTGCCGGAGTAGTGATGCTGTCAGAGCGCGCACTTTCCCGACTAGAAACCACCACATCTGACAGTTTTACCCTCGACTTGAAAAAGTGGCATAGCATCATGGGCGCTTACTTAGGTGGTGGCCATGCATACCATGCGACGATGCCAACAGATGGCCTTGTAACCTTCCTTGAAACCTACAATGAAATGGCAGGTGTTGGCTTTGATGCTTTAAAAACCCGACAAATCGAGCTTGGGCGTCAGGTACGCGACCTCATGGAAAGCTATGGGTTTAAGAGTCTCGCGGCGGAAGGCTTCAAATCACCAACGGTTGTTGTGTCACATACCGACCGAGACGACTTCAAAAATGGCAGCGCATTTGCAGCTGTTGGGCTTCAAATCGCCGCAGGTGTTCCACTCGAGTGCGGAGAATCAGCTAATTTCCAAACTTTCAGAATTGGTTTATTCGGGTTGGATAAGCTCATGAATATTGATCGCACGGTGTCACTCTTAAACGATGCTCTGAAGAAGATTGTTTAACCCGAGTGTGATGAGCTGAATAGATTCACCAAAATCACACCAACGAAAATCAAGACAAGCCCAACAATGGCTTTCTACTGCAGAATCTGCTTGTAAAAAATTCGCCAAAAACAGCGCCCAAGAACACTCCAATCCCGCTCCAAATCGCATAAATAATGGCTCCGCCCAAGAAAAAAGAGCTTGTTACAGGTCACCCTTCGTTTGCGAGCGCTGCAATTCAGCTAAAGGATCATCAGGGGACCAGTATCCAGATAGCTTTTCGATGTGATCCTTAAAGTGCTTTAGATCCCTACGCGATTTTCGGTCTTGCAAACCACAGCCAGTCTCGACCAGGTACTCAATCCAAGCAAAAAAGGAAATTCGACTTGGAATATAGTTCATCGAAATTTGATCCATCACGACCACTTCGTGAGCAAGAGCACACAACGGCGATTCAGAACTATCAGTCACTGCGACGATCTGAATTCCTGTTTCTTTCGCCATCTTTGCAACCTTAATCGACTGTGATGCGTAAGGATGCGTTGAAAAAATCATAAGCACATGATCCGGACGCGCAAGCATCAAATGATCAAAAGCAGCAGTTTCTGAGTTGGGTACAAGAAATACATTGAGCTGGATCATATTGAGAAGGTAGGCGAGATAGTGCGACAGACTGTAAGCACTACGAAAACCAGCAACATGGCATGGTGATTGGAATATCAAGCGCGCGATTCGTTCAAGTTGCTCACGCTTCTCTGGAACAAACACACTTCCAAGTGCAAAGTGAAACGAATATTCATGCTCACTTTCTTTAGGAAAAGGGGAGGTCTGAGAGGTGCCCAGAAACTCTCGCCGAAAAATGGACTGAAGGGTTTGATAGTTGTCCAACCGCAGGGATTTTACCAACCGCATCACGGTCGATGGGGTAACCCCTGAACGGACTGCCAACTGTCTGACGCTCAAAAACGGAACATCGGCACCATGACGTAGCATGAATCGACCAACACGTTGCTGAGTCGAGGGGCATCCTTCGATTTTTGCTCTCATTGCATGAATATTCATGATTCACCAGCGAAACAAACGTTCCGAAATTCGGCCGAACTTAAATGTTTCGGCACGACTGTACCACAAAGTTTGCGATTACCCCTCGAACCAATGATAGTTTCAGATGTCTTTTAAGACATAAAAGTACAACAATAAGGAGTACATCTATGAAGATTAAACACTTCGCCCTCGCGTCTGTTGCCGCGTTTGGTTTGACTGCTGGTGCTGTGCAAGCGCAACAGTTCATTTCGATCGGTACTGGCGGCGTGACAGGTGTTTACTATCCTACGGGTGGTGCAATCTGTCGTCTGGTCAACAAAGACCGTAAAACTCATGGCATTCGTTGTTCTGCTGAATCGACTGGCGGTTCTGTATACAACATTAACACCATCCGCGCTGGCGAACTCGAGTTCGGCGTAGCTCAGTCGGACTGGCAGTATCACGCATACAACGGGACATCAAAGTTCAAGGATCAGGGCGCGTTCAAAGACCTGCGTGCTGTGTTCTCAGTTCACCCTGAACCATTTACATTGCTCGTCCGCGGCAAATCATTCAACAACGTCAAAAAATTTGAAGATCTAAAAGGTCTCAAAGTAAACGTTGGTAACCCAGGCTCAGGCCAACGAGCAACTATGGAAGTGGTCATGGATGCGTTTGGCATGAAGATGAGTGATTTCGCTGTAGCAGCTGAGCTCAAGGGTTCTGAAATGGCTCAGGCACTCTGCGACGGCAAGATCGATGCGATGATCTACACCATCGGCCACCCTGCTGCTGCAATTACAGAAGCAACGAACAGCTGTGATGTTCGCCTTGTGTCTGTCAAAGGTGCTCCAATCGACAAGCTGGTTGCTGACAATGCGTTTTATCGCGTAGCAACTGTCCCTGGCGGCATGTACAAAGACAATCCAAATGACACGACAACGTTTGGGGTTGGAGCGACATTTGTCACGTCCGCCAAGATCCCTGACGAGGTGGTCTACACCGTCGTCAAAGCGGTCTTCGATAACTTTGCAGACTTCAAGAAACTCCACCCAGCATTTGCGAATCTCGACGAGAAGCAAATGATTAGTGATGGTCTTTCTGCACCGATCCACCCAGGTGCAATGAAGTACTATAAGGAACGCGGCTGGAAGTAATTACCAGCCATCGCTGAGGGGGCTTAGGCCCCCTCTCATTTACCGGCACGACCCAATATGAAAACCAGTCAATCTCCCGCCATCGTAGAAGACCAGCGTCATCCGCCAGTACGTAGTGCGCGAACATTGATTTTAACCTTGTGCTTTTTGTGGTCAGTGTTTCAGCTCTATGTCGCATCGATCATTCCATTTGTTTTGACTGAATGGACTGGACTGAGCCTCGTATTCAACAACCAGGAAATTCGTCAGATCCACTTAGCTTTCGCGCTTGGTCTCGCAATGCTTGCATTTCCATTACGAAAGAATTCCTCTCAGCGAATAACTCCCTGGTATGACTACGCAGCAGCTCTTATTGCGGCATCATCGTGCCTCTACCTTCTGATATTTAAAGATCAGATTTCTGATCGCGCCGGCCTCCCAACGACCAGCGATCTCTGGATTTCCGCCATTGGTATGCTGACCCTTGCTCTCGCACTCTACCGGTGCCTCGGGTTACCACTCCTACTGGTCTGCTCATTTTTCTTGTTCTATGTCTTTTTCGGCGACCAAAGCTTCATGCCAGAGACGGTGCAGTGGAAAGGCGCTTCATTGAATAAAGCCCTGTGGCACTTCTGGATGCAAACCGAAGGGGTGTTTGGTGTTGCTCTCGGTGTTGCATCGTCGATGATCTTTCTGTTCGTCTTATTCGGTGCCCTGCTAGAAAAAGCTGGTGCTGGCATTTATTTCATTCGGCTCGCCTACGCATTACTAGGCCACATGCGTGGCGGCCCCGCAAAAGCAGCCGTAGTCGCATCTGGTCTTTCGGGTATTTACTCAGGCTCATCCATTGCAAACGTCGTTTCAACAGGTACATTTACAATTCCCTTAATGAAAAAAACGGGCCTGACGCCTGAAAAAGCAGGCGCAGTCGAAGTCGCCGCATCGACGAATGGTCAGTTAACCCCCCCAGTGATGGGAGCAGCAGCAT
>JAYNIS010000018.1:0-15344 GCA_038109325.1 Gammaproteobacteria bacterium
CTTTTCGGTGCCATTGAAGATCTACTTGATCTGCCACGCTACACAGTCAAGATGGGCATCATGGATGAAGAGCGTCGTACGACCGTGAACCTGAAAGCCTGCATCAACGCAGCATCCGAAAGAGTCGTCTTTATCAATACAGGATTCCTGGATAGGACAGGCGATGAAATGCACACATCGATGCATGCAGGACCAATGATCCGTAAAGTCCACATGAAAAAAGCGACATGGATCAATGCATACGAGAATTGGAACGTCGATATTGGTCTCGAGTGTGGACTGCAAGGCAAAGCACAAATCGGTAAGGGTATGTGGGCGATGCCTGACCTCATGGCCGCCATGGTTGAACAAAAAATAGGGCATCCGCAATCTGGCGCAAATACAGCCTGGGTTCCGTCGCCTACGGCGGCGACATTGCATGCCCTGCATTACCATCAAGTCGATGTCTTCGCTGTTCAAGATTCACTGAAAGGACAGCGGCGAAACACAGTTGACGAAATCCTAGAAATACCTCTGCGAGAAAACCCTAATTGGTCTCCGGAAGTCATCCAGGCCGAGCTCGATAATAATGCCCAAGGGATTCTTGGATATGTGGTTCGCTGGGTTGACCAAGGCGTGGGGTGCTCAAAAGTTCCAGATATTAACAACATTGGTCTGATGGAAGACCGCGCGACGCTCCGAATTAGTTCGCAGGCTATTGCAAACTGGTTAACTCATGGCATCACAAATGAAGCCCAAGTCCGTGAAACAATGGAGCGCATGGCCAAAGTTGTGGATAGACAAAACGCAGGAGACCCTGAATATCGTCCAATGGCGCCAGATTATGATCAGTCCGTCGCGTTCCAAGCTGCGCTTGATCTTGTTCTGAAAGGTGTAGAGCAACCCAACGGCTACACGGAGCCTGTGTTACATCGCCGTCGACTTGAGCTGAAACAAAGCATCTAACAAGGCTTGACTCCCTCTCCAGGAGGCGCATATTTACCCCTGTCATGCGCCTGCCCGGAGGTAAGCTATGTTAAGAACCATCATGGCGGCACTGGTATTCCTGATACCACTTGCTGCAAATACAGCAGAAAGCCCTGAGCCAGTCCAACAAGTAACGACCTTCGACACTTTTGAGTTGCCCGACTGGTTCAAGGTCAGTTTCCTTGATCTATCCGAAGATAATGCTGAGGCGGTTGAATCAAACAAGCATTTGGTTGTGTTTTTCTGGCAAGACTTCTGTGGATATTGCAAAAACACCATCGAAAAAAATCTGACACAACAATCGATCCGCGCTTTATTTGATCAGCACTTCGACGTGGTTGCACTTAACATCTGGGGTTCAAAAGAGGTTTATGGTTTAGATGGGGCCGTGACGACAGAGAAAGAAATCGCACGGTCACTCGATGTGCAATTCACTCCAACAATCATCTTCTTTAACGCAGACGGCAAGCCCGTGTTACGCCTCAATGGGTACATCTCGCCAGCAGATATGCAGGTGGCTCTCAATTACGTACAAACCAAGACCTATGAGTCAAAAACTATTTTCGAGTATCTAGCTGCCAACCAGCCAAAGGCTGTAAATGCCTCCCTCAACGCGCAACCTTTCATTCAAAATGTGGCGAACCTCAATATTAAAGGGCAACCTAAGGCCGTTCTGTTCGAACAGACCGGTTGCCCTGATTGCGACACCTTCCACCGTTGTGTTTTATCACTCGAGTCCGTACGCGATCGATTCAAACCATTCCACACGGTTCAACTCGATATGTGGTCTAGCACTCCTGTCACCACACCATCCGGGGAGACAAAAACTGCACGTGATTACGCGCGCGATATGAAAATCATGTACGCACCAAGCCTCGTGCTATTTGACACGAGTGGCTCTGAAATCATCCGCGTTGAATCACAACTCAGAAGTTTCCACACAGAAGCAGTGCTTGAATATATCGCTGATGGTATTTACCAGCGCGAACCCAACTTCCAGCGCTATATCGAGGAACGTGGTGACATCATCCGGGCAAGGGGCGAGCGGGGGAAAACCAAGAGCACTCGCGACATCTGTCCCGAACTTTACGAGTAACACTCTGCCCTCGCCGTATGTATAATCCAGCATGCGGCAGGGGCGCACAAGCTGAGAAGTACCCTTTGAACCTGATCCGGTCAGTACCGGCGTAGGGAGCCAAGACCGACAAACTCTCCTTTTGTTGACCTTCTGCACGCAACCCAATGATCAGGAGTCAACACTATGAACGTCAAACATCTATTGAAAGTAACCGGCCTCAGTTTATGGATTGCCGCAAGCTCTATCTCAAAAGCGTCTTCTCAGGAAGTCACTGTACTGCTCGATTGGTTTATCAATCCTGATCACGCACCATTGATCGTGGCAGAGCAAGAAGGTCTTTTTGAAAAAGCAGGACTCAAAGTCACTCTTGTTGAGCCTGCAGATCCATCGCTGCCACCGAAGCTTGCGGCAGCAAAAAAAGCGGATCTAGCGATCAGCTACCAACCGTCGCTCATGGTCGACCTGAATAATTCTCTGCCGTTGATGCGCGTGGGAACCATCGTCAATAGCCCATTGAATTCGCTCGTCGTACTCGCAGATTCTGATATTCAATCAATCAACAATTTAAAAGGAAAGACTGTCGGTTTTTCCGTTGGCGGATTTGAAGATGCAGTCCTCGGTGCAATGCTCGAAACTCATGGGCTGACATTAAACGACGTCAAACTCGTGAATGTGAACTTTGCGTTGTCACCTTCACTGTATGCAGGACAAGTTGACGCCGTCATCGGTGCCTTCAGAAATTTTGAATTGAACCAGATGGATATCGATGGCCGTCCTGGACGCGCGTTTTATCCTGAAGAGCACGGTGTACCAACCTACGAGGAACTCATTTTTGTTGCGCATCCGGAGTATGCTGGCACAGCCAAGATTGAACGCTTCCTTGATGTGATAGATGAGGCAAGCCAGTTGATCCTTCAATCGCCAGATGCGATGTATCGGTCATTTGTCAGCTATCGGCCAGATGATCTCGATAACGAGCTGAATCGCCGCGCATGGCGCGATACACTGCCTAAGCTCGCTCGGAAAACCCGGGAAACAGATAGCGATCAGTGGGATCGGTTTGCGCAATTTATGACGGACCGCGGACTGATCCAAAAACCACCTTCAACAGAGACCTACCTATTTCCTCCGGGAGGATGATGAACGAAGTTTTCCAGGTACTCGCCCCGGTATTCGCGCTGGGGCTAATCGGCTACTCCGCAACTCGATTTAAGTTTTTCTTAAGTTCACATCGTGACGGATTATCCAAGTACGTTTTCGATTTCGCGGTACCGATGCTCTTGTTTTCGGCGGTTGTCGAACTCGAGCCACCCATAGAATCCGCAACAGATCTCTTCGCCAGTTACTACATCCCACTGTTCGCTGTGTTTGTACTCGGCTTATTGATCGGTTGGCTCGTTCTAAAGCGACCGCTCGTCGAGGCGATGGTCATCGGACTCGGCTCATGTTTCTCGAACACCGTCTTACTCGGTGTCCCAATCATTCCCCGCGCTCTGGGGGAAGAGGCACTTTTTCCCCTCTTTCTACTCATTTCGGTTCACGGAATCATAATATTCACGGCGGTAACGATCGCGATCGAAATCGCGAAAGGACGCGATGCAGGCCTAATCAATTTACCCAAACAGGTACTCGGTGGGCTAATAGGAAACCCATTGATCATCGGCCTGGGTCTCGGATTTCTTTGGAGGCTGACCGGCCTGGGAATCCACCCGATCGCCGCCGATCTATTTCACCTTGTGACAACGAGCGTCGCGCCAGCTGCGCTTTTTGTAATGGGTAGCTCTCTTGCGAGTTATTCGATTTCAGGTTCTATAGGCCCAGCCCTGTTAGTCACCATTTTAAAAAATACACTGCACCCACTGGCTGTATTTTTACTTGGGTCTTGGCTCGGCCTCGAGATGTTATGGTTATCCGTCGCAACAATGCTGGCTGCGATGCCAACCGGTATTAACATGTACCTATTTGCAAGTCGTTATCAGGTGTCACCACCGACCGCAACAACAAGCATATTTATCTCAACCGTCTCATCGGTGATCACAATCTCAATCGTGATTACTCTTTTAAAAAGTATCTAAGGCTCGATCAGAATCGCTCGGAAATCGTTCACATTAGTCCCGGTTGGCCCAGGGATCACCGACTGATCGATTGACTGGAAAAAAGTATGCGCATCTTGGCGTAAGAGCGCATCTCTGAGATCAAGATTGGCTTCTCTGACCTTGATGAGCGTCTGATCATCGATGAAAGCACCAGCGATTTCCGCAGCGCCATCGACACCGTCGGTATCACAGATGATCGCTGAAATACCCCGAGCACTATCGAGTGCATCAAGTAACGCCAGCGCGAAATGAGCATTTGGTCCACCAATTCCATTGCCAGTTACTTTGACTGTTGTTTCGCCGCCAGAGAGTAAACACAAGGGTTGTGTGAGCGCACGATGTCGGCGCTGCCACAGCGCTGTTTCTGCCATCACGCGAGCGACGGTCTCAGAGTCACCCTCAATCGAATCACCTAAGACCCAGCACTCAACTCCCTGCGCTTCGAGAAACTCTTGAGCTGCCTTGAGGGACTGCGAAGGAGCAGCGACTATCGTTGTCGACACACGCTGAAAACATGCCGCATCAGCCAAAGGAGTCGCATTCTTTGGGTCAGATAACCAGGGCAATAATTCATCAAGCATATCGATCTTATGCCGTATTAATACATCAATTGCGTCAGCTTGATTGGTATACGCAGGCACAGTAGGACCAGAAGCAATAAATTCAACGTGATCACCTGGGACATCTGAAACCAAAAAGTTCAGAATTTTACCCTTGCAGGCTTCAACCAACCGCCCACCTTTCACAAGTGAGAGCTGTTTGCGAACTGTATTTAATTCCGAAATCGTTGCGCCTGATGCAAGTAACGCGCGATGCGTCCGCATCTTCAAGTCTGGATCCATGGCTGGAAGTGGTGCGGACATGAGCGCCGATCCCCCGCCTGAAATCAAACAGATCATCCGATCATTCGGCTCGAGCGATCGCGCCAGCGCCATTGCTTCCTGAGCGGCTAATAAGCTCCCAGCATCCGGAACAGGATGTGATGCTTCGATAACCCGCAAGCTGGTCGACACCTGATGACCTTTTGGCAGGATACATATTCCCTCGATATCACCAAGGCACTCTTGTGCAATCTGCGCATGCTGAGCTGCTGCTTTACCTGCAACAAGAAATACCGTCCTGCCGTCAATCGGAGGTAGCGAATCAAGGTGAGGTATCAAACAGGTTGCCTGAGCAGCTTCAACTGCCTGATTAAAAGCCGATCGGAGAAGTTCTTGGGGACTCAAAGAATTTCGTCCAACGATGACTCAACTGTCGCTGGGATCTTCTCACGAAATATGCCAATCGCTAGCGCACCAAAAACCACCGCACCAACGTACAGTGATGGCGACTGCAAAAGTAATTGAGCCATCGGTAGAACGATCGTGAAGAGTACGGTTAGAACAATCACTGCCCCAGTAATCCAATCTTCGGATATACCGATCCAGAGCGTTTTAAATATGGACAGACCAGCGACCATTCCGGATCCAAATGCGACGAGTGTAAAAGCAGCCTGCGAGGGGTAAAGATGATGAAGGCTTAACCACGCGAACACGAGCAAAAGGCACGCGATCGCGCAAGGTGGATGATCGCATTCCTTAGAATGCCAGCATAAGGATTGTCATCGCCATCGCGATCAACATCAACGCAAAACCAGTATCACCGTGAGTCAGTTCTTTCAGCAATTTCATAGATTCCTCCTGAGAGGCGCCTTTATACCAAATTTTTCAACAAAAATTCAGTGGGCGTGGCGGTTTTTCGACCTACAATGCCCAGCCGACCGTTGACTCACAATGCATAGCGATAAGTGAATGGTTCTTCAATAAAAAAGGCCCGGATTACCGGGCCTTTCACCATCAGGACTTATTCTCAATAAGCTTCCCTGTCTCAATCGAGATTGATCGTGGCTTCAAAGCCTCTGGTAACTCACGGTACAACTCGATGTGTAGCAATCCATGCTCCAAACGCGCGCCTTTCACATAGACGTGATCTGCTAACTGAAACTTCCGTTCGAAACTACGAGTCGCTATACCTCGATGCAGAAACTTGTGTTCTTCATCGGACTCGGCTTTCTCACCAGATATGGTTAATTCGTTTTGCTTTGACTCAATCGACAATTCATCGTCAGTAAAGCCTGCGACAGCCATCGTAATCTGGTATTCATCGTCCCCCGTCACTTCAATGTTGTACGGCGGGTAGCCTGCACTCTCGAGACGATTTGCGTTCTCAAGCATGCTAGCAAGACGATCAAAGCCAATTGCTGTGCGATATAAAGGTGAAAGGTCTACTGTCATGTGATCCTCCTAAAGCGATCAAATTGTATGCTCTTCATTACGACAGAGCGTTTAGTCCAAAAGGCCCATTGTGGCGCCTCATTCCTAATGTGTGATCACTAGAGAATTTTTCAAGTATCAGGGTTTAAGCGGGTCTCTCGTTTTTTTCCCGTTAGAAAATAAAGTAGGGGCACGACAAACAGAGTTAACACCGAACTGAATCCAAGGCCCCAAACGATCGCTGTCGCGACCGGACCCCAGATCAATGATGAACCCCCAAGACCAGCTGCTAACGAGAATAAACCAGCGATAGTCGTCATGACGGTGATAACGATTGGTACTACTCGGCGCCTGCCCGCATACAAGATCGCATGCTTGAGGCTCATCCCTGCCATCAATCGGTCATTGGCGGCACTGATCAAAACAATCGCGGAGTTCACCGCAATACCTGACAACGCGACAACACCATACAGGGTATACAAAGAGAGTGGATTACCGGTCACAAAAAGACCGAGCACAACACCTGTAAACGCTAACGGCACAGTGACTAAAATCAGAAGCGGCTGTCCATAACTCTTAAATTGAGTACCGAGAATCAGGTACATCACACCGATGCCAAAAAGAAACAAGATCCCAATCGAATCAAGACTCTCTTGGATATCATCAAGCTCGCCAGAAAAGTCCAAGTTCACATTCGGGTAAGACGCTTGCCGTTGGGCCCAAGCCTCCATCACAGCCTGGTTTGCCGTGACTGTGTCTGTGATCTCAGAATCAATATCTGCTTCCACTGTGATCGTTCGCCGAAAATTATAATGACGAATCGTTCCAAGCGCGGGCGAACGATCCGCATTGACTAACTCGCTTAAAGAAATCATATCGCCGGTAGCAGTCGGCAGTTGCACCCCAAGGAGCTGTGTCGGAGACGAAAATTGACCCTCAGCAGCAACCACACGAATATCGACTGTCTCGCCTTGATCCTGAACCGACTCAACAATCTCGCCATCAACTAAAATCCGGATATTTCGGGCGATATCGGCAGGAACGAGTCCTGAACGAGCAACCTGATCAGGGTTGAGCGTTAACTGAAGAGCCAACCGTCCATCCTGCGCATCATCGATGACGTCTTTAACGCCTGCTGTGTTTTGTAGGATGCCCAGTATTTCATCAGCTGCCGCTCGAAGTTCTCCATACTCAGAACCACGCACCTTAATCGAGATAGGCTTCGCAGCAGGAGGTCCACCTGCGAGCTCAAGAAAGGTCACGCGAGAAGGGCCTGGTACAGCAAGCACTGCCTCACGCATAGCATCAACGATATCGGATACTTCGCGACCCTCAGGCTGTAATCCAACCAATACCTGGCCACGATGACTACCTCTTAATGGTTCAGTTTCGGTGAACTGTTGGCCTGCATATGCAACGATCCCCCGTGCTTCATTTACATCGAGATTCGCACGAACAACCCTCTCAATTTCAAGCGTCAAATCGAGGGTGCGCTCAAGTTTTGTTCCCGGCTCCGTCTCAACATTCACGTAAAACACACGGATCGGATCAGAGGCAAAAAAGTCTGCTCGTATCTGGCCACTCACCAGCAAACCCACTGCACCAATCAGAGCAAATACTGAAATCGCGAGCGTCGTAATCGGTCGACGTAACGCCCGAACAAGTAAATGCGTATACAGGTGGCGAATCCCGCGATTCAAGCGTGTTCTGAATTGCTGCATTTTCCCACCATGATCAAGCTTCATCCCTGATCCAAGCACATGGCTCGGGAGCATCCAGAATGCTTCAACCAGACTAATCAGTAATGCGACCGAGACGACCAAGGGGATCACCATCATGAATTTCCCCAAGATGCCCGGCAGAAGCATTAACGGCATAAAGGCAGCAACAGTCGTTAGAACTGCAGCTGTGACAGGTGCTGCAGTCTCAGTCAGTGCATCTAAAACTGAATCAATTCCCGTGAATCCTCGCTCAATCCGGTAGTAAATTGCCTCAACAACGACAACGGCATCATCAACCAGCATCCCAAGCGCGATTACAACACCCAGCAACACTGTCACATTGAGTGTTTGATCCATACCTTGGAGGACCCAAAATGTACCCGCCAAAATAAATGGGATGCCGATCGCGGTCAGAGCAGCAATTTTTAATCCTAAAAATATCCATGCGACAACCAGTACCAACATCAATCCAATCAACGCATTGTTCTGCATGATGGTGAGTGCTTTACGCGTTGGAATGGTCTGGTCATCAATCAACACAAGCCGTGTGCCAGTCACTGCTTCAAGCTCATTGCGTGCCTCGATGTAGTCTTTAACTTCATCGACTAATTCCAGCGTATTGGCACCTTCGGCCTTCATCACAGCAAGCAATACAGCCGGTTTACCTTGGTATCGAACAAGCTCTGAGCGTTCTGCTTGGGTTCGAGTCACGCCTGCGACATCACCAATTCTGACGCTGCCATCTCGGCCTAAAATTGGAAATCGATTAAGGTCAAATGCATCTGTTGATTTGCCCTTTAAGCGAACCAACCAGCTTGAGCCTGCGACATCCAATTCACCCGCAGCCAAATCCTGAAAATACGTCTGAACGGTGGTCGCAACGTCAGATGGAGATAATCCAAGAGCAGCAAGCTGTGTCGCGTCAAATTCAATGCGTATCTCAGGATCGGCCATGCCTTGCGTGTCAACACGATCGATCCGCTCGCGTCGCTCCAGTTCCTTTTCGATCAAGACCGCTTGTTCACGAAGACTGTCATCATCACCGGATCCGACCAGCGCAAGGGTTGCTGCAGGAAATGCGTTCGATGATGTGATTTCGATGAAAACTGGATCAGTTGCCTCATCAGGAAACTCACTCTCTGCGGTATTCACTTCGCGACGCAAGTCGCCCAAACGGCGCTCAAACACATTGGCTGGGATGTCTTCAAACCGAACCAATACCGAAGCCAATCCTTCCCTCGAGTAACTTGAGACAAAATCGAGGTCATCAACGCGCTGAATTGCTTCTTCAATTGGATCTGTAATTCGGCTCTCAACGTCTAACGCCGACGAGCCAGGCCAAGCCACTGTGATAATAATCCAGTTGAAATTAATTGTTGGATCTTGTTGTCTTGGGAGCGACCAATAGGCGAGAACACCCATCGCCAGGACCAAGATAAAGGTAAGGTTTGTCAGGACTTTGTTGCCGATTAATAACCGCGCAAATCCAATCATTGTCGGATCACCAGCGTGTCGCCATGACGCGCTTTGAAACGTCCTTCTTTAATGAGAAGCAATGTGGGCTCCAGGTCTGAGACAACAACAGGCTGCCCAAGGGTTGCTGATGGCCTCTCGATAAACCGTGCTTCATTACCAATAGCTGCCATCACTCCATACTGTCGATCACGCTCCACTAAATAGTCAGCCGGCAGAACCCTCGACTCTGATACCATCGACAGGACGCCCGGAGAGCCTGGGGCGACTGGTTTCCCCGGTGTAAACCGCAACAAGCGAGTACCAGTTCCCGTGTCTACCGCGTCACTTTCGACGAGCAAGCGTGCGTTGATCGATTGTCCACCTGATTCAAAAACCACGTCTTGGTTGGCATCCATCGCGTAATCAAAGGGAACTCGAGCACGAATATCGACCGCAACAGAAACGATCTCAAAAATTGGCGTACCAATTGAGACTCGCGTTCCAACTGAGGCAAGTTGTTTGACGATCACCGAATCGAACGGAGCTTTCACTTCACATTTCGAAACCTGCAGTTCGGCATCTCTCAAAGCGAGCCGTTTCGCTTCAACACCAATTTGAGACTGTTGTAAATCAGTTGCGCGCGTATCTTTCAGTTCCTCACTCGCAATATTGGTTTCTGCAAGCTTGGCAACCCGAGATGCTTGGCGCTCACTGAACTTGAATTGCACCTCTGCCCGCTTGAGATCTTGTAAAGCCAGATCACGACGTAGCTGAGTATCCCGACAATCGAGTTGAACCAGTGTAGTGCCTCGAGAAATGCGATCACCGGGACGCGCATTAATGGAGATAATTTCAGCAGAAATTCCGGATGATAAAAGGCTTGTTTCAATCGGTTCAGCGCTTGCTGGAAACTCAGCGGTCATCCGTCCTTGGAGTTCAGAAATGGGTGCTACCGTCACAAAAACGTCCGCGGACACTGTCGCCACACCCAAAAGATACAGCCCAGCAACTGCCAGTGTATTTATCCGTCTCATCGAAGCGTCCCGTTTTCGGCGTTGCGACATACTATGGGGAACGACGCACTCGATTCCAACTCGCTCCATCGAATCGATAATCGAGGCGGTCATGTAATCGTGATGATCGTCCTTGCCAAAATTCAATCCGGGTCGCTCGAACCGCATATCCACCCCAGTGCTGCGGACGTGGCACTTCATCTGGATATTCGGCCTCTAACTCGCTCATTTTTTCGGTCAATAAATAATGTGAATCGATAATCTGCGACTGCTGACTCGCCCATGCACCCAAGCGAGACCCTTTGGGTCGCTCCTGAAAATAGGCGTCATTCTCTTCATCACTCAATTTTTCAACAGTCCCTTCAACTCGAACTTGGCGCTCAAGCTGGTCCCACCAAAATACCAATGCGGCCGAAGGTGAGGCTAAAAGCTCCTCACCTTTGTGACTCAGGTAGTTGGTATAAAACTTAAAATCACGACCGTCTTGTCCTTTTAACAAGACAATACGCGCATGCGGGTTACCCATTCCATCGATGGTCGCTAATGTCATTGCATTGGGTTCAAGCTGCGTGGTTTTTTTCGCATCACTCAGCCAGGCCTCAAATAATGCGATCGGATCGTCCCCCGCATGTTCTTCGAGTAACTGACCGACCTGATAATCTCTACGTAGTCCTTCTAAATCACGATTCATCAAATAACTCCAACACCTGACTGATGCGCTCGACGCGACACACCTCCATACCACTCACCGGCTGTTTGGGTGCATTCGCGGAGGGTACGATGGCTTTCTTAAATCCGTGCTTCGCTGCCTCACGAATACGTTCCTGGCCCGATGCAACTGGTCTCACCTCACCTGACAAGCCAACCTCACCAAAAATCACCCAGTCTTTGGGAATCGTCTTACCGCGGAAACTCGACACGCAGGCTAACAATAATCCAAGGTCGGCTCCTGTTTCTGTGACTTTGACACCACCGACTGCATTCACAAACACATCTTGATCGCCTAACTGTACATGACCATGGCGATGCAAAATCGCAAGCAGCATCGCTAGTCTCTGTCCATCAAGGCCGACGGCGATGCGCTTTGGTGACCCACCTAAACTACTATCGACAAGCGCCTGAACTTCAACTAATAGTGGCCGAGTACCCTCCCAAGTACAGATCACTGAGGAACCTGGAGCCACATTTTCTGGCCGACTTAAAAATATCGCAGATGGATTTTTGACTTCCCGGAGGCCCGTCTCAGTCATTGCAAAAACACCCAACTCACCAACGGAACCAAACCGATTTTTGTGCGCGCGGAGTGTTCTGAAACGCCCGCCACTATCTCCCTCGAGAAGGAGTGAGGCATCAATAATATGCTCAAGTACTTTGGGTCCCGCCAAGGCGCCTTCTTTAGTGACGTGTCCAACAAGCAAAACAATGACACCGGTTACTTTGGCAAGCCGTGTTAATTGGGCCGCAGACTCTCGGACTTGACCGACACTACCCGGTGCTCCGGAGAGAGACTCGACTTGCATGACTTGCACCGAATCAACCACCAACAAAGCCGGCTTAACTTGTTCAACCATTGCGGCAATCGCTTCAACTCGAGTTTCCGAAACGCACTCAAGTTGATTACCGTTTAATCCCAAGCGGTGAGCACGCAGCGCGATCTGCTCAAGTGACTCCTCGCCAGTTACATACAAACACGGTTTTTGCTCTGACAGGAGGGTCGTGACCTGCAGCAATAGTGTACTTTTACCTGCTCCTGGAGCCCCGCCAAGTAAAATCACAGAACCAGGAACAAAGCCGCCACCCAAAACTCGATCAAATTCTGAGTATCCAGAACCAAGTCGGACGAGTCGTTCCGGTTTGATGGCTGATAATTTTGAGCGCTCGGGAATAGCACCTGCGTAGCCCCCAGGGCGCGCTTTCATGGGCTCGGGAGCTTGAACAGATTCGACTAGGGTATTCCATGCCTGACATCCAGAGCACTGACCTGCCCACTGCGACGAGGTCGCGCCACACTCTTGGCATTGGTAAATGGATTTAACTTTGGCCACATTGGTCTCCTGTTCGATACAGGATAGACCAGTTTTTATCCGACAGCGCGCTCAGATTTACTGAGATTGGATAGTGAGGCCCGGACTTGATCGATCAATGGGTCGCTCCTTTGTAATTCTTCACATATTATTGAGCACACTCATCGCCGAACTCCGTTCGACTACCAAGGAGAATAAACAATGTTCAATCGTAGGATAATCCTATTCGGGATTTTCATGTATTTAGGCACCTTAACTGCCCATGCGAATGGCTTTACAGATCTCAACGATCAACCATTTGAAATTAAGGGCCCTGCGGTGGTGAACTTTTGGGCGACTTGGTGTGCGCCCTGTATTAAAGAGTTACCTGATCTTGAAACCCTCGGCCAAAAACTCAGCACTGAGGCGACGGTATATCTCGTTAATTTCGGTGAAAGCACAAAAACAATCGAGAGCTTCAAGGCCAAAAAGCCTGAACTTTTTGGAGATCACACATTACTACTCAAAGATGCCAAGATGTCCGGACTCAAAGCCTATGGACTTCGTGGCGTTCCAACGACCGTTCTAATCAATGGCGCAGGTGAGGCAGTGGAAAGCATCCAAGGCATGAAAGACTGGGGTGGTGATGAAGTCGTTACCGAAATCAGGGCAAAGATTTTGCCTTAACAGCGCTCTCTAGCTCATCAAAGCTCGGGAATTGTGACAATACAATTGGCTCCATTCCCGGGTGATTAACCACATAAAGCGGAACGCCAACCCGATCAAACGCATTTAAATATTCCGTAATTAACGGATCGTAGCGAGTCCAGTCGCCAGTCATCCGAATCACGCCATTACCTCCGAACAGTTGATCAACAGCTACAGTTTTCAATAACCGTTTTTCTGTGACTTTACAGGTAATGCACCAATCCGCTGTCATGTTAATAAAGACAGATCGCCCAACGTTGAGATGGGCTCGCAATGCGCTTGATGTATAAGGCTCAGCATCAATTTCGATCATCGCCTGGTCTGAAGATGAAGGTGCGACTTGCGACACGCTTGGAATCGCACTCAAAGAAGCAATCACGACCAGTGTACCAAGTGCTTTCGAAATCCGCCCCTCGCCTTTGGACAGCCAAATACCAAACGCCAACAACAGTAACCCACCAAGAATCAACGCCAATATATCCGATGATGTTTGTCGGACGAGGACCCACAATAGCCAAATTGCAGTCGCCAAAATTGGAAATGCTAGCAACTGCTTCAACCGGATCATCCAATTACCCGGACGCGGTAGTCGACTCGCCAATTGCGGCCAGATTGCGAATACGAGCATCGGAAGAGCGAGACCAAGACCCAAGGCAGAGAAAACAATCGATGTAATCCACCATGGTTGGGTCAATGTGTAGCCCATCGCCACGCCCATAAACGGAGCAGTACAAGGGGTCGCAACAACCACAGCCAATACCCCGGTAAAGAACTCAGCGCGTCCGGAATGGCCCTCAGTTAAGCTTTGCCCAACGCCTGAGAGCGCCATGCCAAACTCGACCCAGCCATAAAGCCACAGTCCTAAAATCACGAAAACATACACTAACAGGGCAACAAACCATGGCGTTTGTAACTGAAAGCCCCACCCTATTTGCGCGCCACCAGCTTTCAGTCCAACCATAATCGATGCGAGCACCAACATGGTGGCCAAAATGCCCAAGGTATAAAGCCAAGCACCTTTCCGAACATCGCGCCGTTCTTTTGTCGCCTTATCGGCAATCGATAGAGCCTTAATGGAAAGCACTGGGAAGACGCATGGCATCAAATTCAAAATCAAGCCGCCAGCCAGCGCCATAATTACAACCAAACCAAGCGATAAGTTTTGCTTCTCGACTGAAGGGACCGGGAGAGAGGCGTCAAATGGTAATCTAATCCCACCAGATTCGAGACCGATAACCCAGTAACCGACAGCATAATCTGATGGATTCAACGGACGATCAAAAGTTACCAAGACGCCATCGCCGAGTGGCCGCACACTCTGTACCAGTCCCAGAACCTCTCCAGAACTCTCAGGCATCATATCGTTAATGGCTACTTCATTGAGGCCCGATATCCAAACTGATTGAGCACCCGCAAAATTAACGCTGGCAGGAAAATCTGTGGGGACAGCCGCGCGTGCCGCATCGATTTGTTGCACAGACGCAGAACGGCGCACATCCAATTGAGATGAAACAACTGGCAGCGAAATACTGACTTCTTGGCTTTCTGGAATACAAATATCGCGGCAAACCAACCAACGCGCTTCCCCAGTAAGGGACCATTGATCCAATGCTGTTTCGGGTACTG
This sequence comes from Gammaproteobacteria bacterium, assembly GCA_038109325.1. GTDB lineage: Bacteria > Pseudomonadota > Gammaproteobacteria > Pseudomonadales > Litorivicinaceae > HIMB30. Next base: position 14,919 of record JAYNIS010000018.1, read on the forward strand.
TGATTTGAAACGGATGCAGCACTGTTTTGGTGTATCCATAAGTCAGAAGACTGACATCTTCACCAAACGGTTTTGTTTTCGCGAGGGGAAACTGTAGCTCAGGCTGATACGACTGCTTACCATCAGTTAACTCAAGCGATGGCGGGAGGCCGGTGGAGCCCGCATTTTTCCAATACGTGTTCCAACCCTCAGCAATTTCAAGCGATAACCCAAACCATAGGGTGTCACCTGGAACCACAGATTCAACTGGTGTGATTAATCGCGCAGTGACCTGGTTTGCCTGAGACAATACAGGTAGCAAGACAAATAAGGAAAGAACGCAGACTTTTACAATCCATTTCATGTGGCGAGATTAGCGGATTGACTTCGGTAAAAAACTGTATTTTTATACAGTAATGAAAACAAATCTTTTACGCCCGCTATTTG
>JAYNIS010000019.1:0-15329 GCA_038109325.1 Gammaproteobacteria bacterium
ACGGAAATCAAAAATGCGCACCAACCGAATCACTCTACTTGTCGATGATCTCGACAGCGCCATCTCTTTTTATACGAATGCATTTGGGCTGACCCTCCTCGAAGACAGCCAAATTTCAGAGAGCAAACGGATCGTCCGCATCGCGACATCAGATGAAGACGTCTCTCTAAATCTCGCTACACCAAAAACAGGCGATGAAGATCTCGTTGGCCGCCAAGCAGGAAAACGGGTTCTGATCTTCATTGATACCAATAACCTTGAGACAGACCTTGCACGGTTTGCAAATCATCGCGTTGAAATAATTGATGGCCCACGCACCGAGTCGTTCGGATGCTGTGTCTTGGTCAAGGACCTTGTCGGAAACACCTGGGAATTTGTGGAACGGGTCTAAATAAAGAAAAGGCGGCCCGAAGGCCGCCTTGAAAGTCCAAGAAAACTGGACAGGGCATGGTAACCCTGAAACCATCGGCAATCCCTAGAACGACGGCTTCAAATGAACACCCTGAATCGGCCCCCAACAACAAACGTGTCTGAGAACAACCAACTCACTCAGATCATCATATAGAACTGAATACGACCTAACCAACAGTTCTAGATCGTTGTTTTAACGCACGTTTTAACTTGTTACCAATCCAACCTAAAACCTCATCCGCTGCCGCATCATACATCAACATATGCGATCCACCGGGTACCCAATGGACATCGGTCTGGTAAAAGTATCCCGCCTCACTGGCATCACTTGGACGGATCAATCGATCATCTTGTCCGCTCACAACAAGGACAGGCGGCATCGAGTCCCGATCATAGGTAGACGGCGCGATTCTTGGCATTCCTTGCAAATCCAACGCAAGCCACGGCGACTCGTCACAGCATTGGCTAAAAAACCAACGGACTTGATCAGTGATCTCAGTTTTGGAAAATAACAAACGCGCACCCACACGCTCTGACACATGGCGTACACCAACAGTTAACGCAATTGCCAATTGTTGATAGGCGATCGGATCTGACCACAACATCCGTAATGAAATACTCGACAATCCTCTCGGTGGAACCGGGCTCATCAAAACAACGCAAGCCATTGGATAGTTGTCACGAATAAGTATTTGCGCGATCGCAGTTCCAAGAGAATGTCCTATCACAATCGCAGGTTCAGGAAGCTCCACAAGAATAGACTCTACGTCACTCACATAGTCACTGAGGCGCCAATGATTGATTCGGTCACGACCTTCACTCTCACCGTGGCCGCGATATGACAACGTATGGACCCGATACCCCTGATTCAACAGAGGCTCTATGAATGCTCGGGAGAATACCCATGCACCTGCGCAAATGCCATGCAGCATGACAATATCAGGAAAATCTTCGTGTATTTGCGGCTCAAAGACATGATGTTCGAGTTTGAGGGTTTGTCGGTTTTTGGCCATACTGGTCTCCGTTTCCGACAGTGTACAACTTTTGAGCAACTGCAACATGATTGACTGCCGCCGCGCCAAAATTGAAGACATTGAACATCTTGTCACTGGCAATCGATCGATTGCCCTAGAAACTGAAGGGGTCGAGCTATTAGAAGCGAAACTAAGGCCCGGAATCGCGGCGATACTCGACGACCACAACAAAGGAATCTATTGGGTTGCATGCCTTGAAGAGCAGGTCGTTGGGCAGATCTTAGTCACCTACGAATGGTCTGACTGGCGCAATGGCGAAATTTGGTGGATCCAAAGCGTCTATGTGTGGCCAGAGGCGCGCCGGCAGGGTGTATTTAAGGCACTCTTAGATCACGTCACCCATGAGGCGCGAGATCATTCAGTGGTTGAGCTGAGGCTCTATGCAGATACGACAAATCAAAAAGCGCACTCGACCTATCTGAATCAGGGATTCACAACAGGTCACTATCAAGTGTTTGAGAAGCCACTCACATAGCGTCGGAACAGTTACCGTCTCCACGACCGGTCAATACACGACTGACAGAATCGCGCCATCCCGCATAGCGATCATCAGCGGCCGCCTGACTCATTTCAGGCTCAAAATGACGGTCCAGTGCCCACGTCTCCGCGAAACCTTCGCGATCGGGATACAAACCGACATGCATACCCGCGAGCCAGGCAGCACCGAGCGCGGTTGTCTCGATCACCTCGGGCCGATCGACCGGAGCCTGCAAAATGTCCGATAGCGATTGCACCATCCAATCGTTAGCAACCATGCCACCATCGACACGGAGCACCGCACCGCTCGACTGGTCACCTGACGCCTCTTTCCAATCAGACCGCATCGCTTCATAGAGGTCTCGGGTCTGGTATGCAACCGAGCGAAGTGCTGCACGAGCGACTTCAGCAAACCCAGTGTCTCTCGTGAGTCCGAACAACGCACCACGACATTCACTGTCCCAATAAGGTGCACCAAGGCCTGTGAACGCGGGAACGAGATATACACGCGTGTCAGATTTTGCTTGACTTGCAAGCGCCTCTGTTTCGGACGCATGACGGATCACTTTCAACCCATCCCGCAGCCACTGCACCACGGCACCGGCAACAAAAATGGAGCCCTCAAGCGCATAAGTAATTTCGCCATTGAGCTGGTAAGCAACGGTTGAGAGTAGGCGATGCTGACTTTGCACACAGGTCTTTCCGGTATTCAACAGCGCAAAACAACCGGTTCCATAAGTGGCTTTCAACATACCTGGGCTAAAGCAGGACTGTCCAATAGCTGCGGCCTGCTGATCGCCTGCCACACCATTGATCGAAATTGGTGCACCGAATAAATCAGCTCGTGTCTGCCCATAGTCAGCCGCACAATCTTTCACTTCAGGTAGCACGGAACGAGGTACATTCAACAGCTGAAGTAACTCATCATCCCACTCGCCAGTACGAATATTAAATAACAACGTTCGCGAAGCATTCGTGGCGTCTGTGGCGTGCACAGCACCGTTGGTCAGGCGCCATATCAAGAAGGTATCAATGGTTCCAAATAAGAGCTCACCGCGCTCCGCTCGAGCGCGAGCACCGTCAACATGATCAAGGATCCAGGCGAGTTTCGTTCCTGAAAAATAAGGGTCCAACAACAAGCCCGTTTTCTCAGCAATCATTGCCTCATGACGATCTGCACGCAGTTTCTGGCAGAGAGCGGCAGTCCGACGATCCTGCCAAACAATCGCGTTATAAACCGGCTCACCCGTCTCTTTATCCCAAACGACTGTGGTTTCACGCTGATTCGTGATACCAATCGATGCAATTTGCGCTGCCGATATTTTGGCGTGTTCCATCGCCTGGCGACAGACTGCGGCTGTCGAAGCCCAGATCTCTTCGGGGTCATGCTCGACCCAGCCAGAGTCTGGAAAAATCTGCCTAAACTCTTGTTGTCCTGTCGCGACAAGCTTCAAATTCTGATCAAAAATAATCGCTCGACTCGAGGTCGTACCCTGATCAATCGCCAGAACAAATTGGTTCATATCATCACCTGGTTAACAAAACTAATAGCGAAGATTGACAGACTAAACCTTATAACTGACTTAATCTGCAACCTCTGAAGTCAGACAGGGAAAGCCCACATCTCAATTTTTGTTAGTCAGCTCGTCTCTGACTAGAGCTGGACTTGAGATCGCCACGATATGGGAATGAATCCGCAGAAGGTCTCGCAAAAAATCCATATGGAGAGCACTAGTCTCGATGCTCTCAATGCGACCCTCACGTAACCGATCCATATGATTTTCGATACCCTTGCGCTCAAGTAATTTCATCGCTTTTTTCTCTTTTTGTAATCGAGCAGCCAGCGCACTGTCGTTAGATATGAATACTCCCAACGCGTGCCTGAAGTTCTGAATCACGCGTTCGTGAATTTCAGTAATTTCAAGGAAACCATCATCTGAAAATCTCTTCTTTTTTTTGATCTTCTTCAGAACTAACTCCATCAGATTTCCTAGGACATCTCCGATATGCTCCAGATTTGTCGTGAACGTCAGAAGATTAGTCACTCGCCGACTATCTTCAACGCTCAAACTTTCTCGACTAATTTCGGTTACATATAGCTTTATAGATTCGTAGAGTTTATCTAGGGAATCATCCTTTTTAATAATGATTGCGCTTAATTTCTTATCGTTGTTCTGAAGAGCTACAAGGCTATCGTTCAGCATCCCTTCGACAATATCACCCATTCTAATAGCCTCGCGCTCGGCGCTCGCCAACGCCGCACTAGGTTCGTTAACGGCTAGTCGATCGAGGTACTGAGGAACGCCCGGATCATTTTCCCGCATAGAATCTGGAAATCTTTGCTCAAGGTATTTACCCACCACGTTCGTCGCGAAGATGAATACACAAACGATATAAATGTTGAAAAGGGTATGGAAGTTCACTATCTGTCGAGTTATTTCCTGACCGAACAGAGGCAACATAGCGGTCATCGTATCCAAGAAGGGGAAGATAATTAGGACCCCAGTCAGTTTAAATAAGGCATTTCCTATAGGTACCCGAAGTGCTCGTATGTCCTTTCCGTAGTTGGCTATTATAGGTGTGACTACACCCCCCAAGTTAGCACCAAGAACCATGAAGATAGCGAGCGAGATAGGTACCACACCTGAACTCGCAATGGACATGATCATCAGCACTATCGCTAGACTAGAGTGCGCGATCCAAGTTAGTAAGCCAGTGAGCAGTACGACCAAAAATACCTCATCCTGCATGGCGCTTAAGAAATATCGAATACCATCAGAGTCTCTAATGATTTGAGAGGACCCGACAAGGAGTTTTAAGGACAAAAGTACAATACCGAGGCCAATTGCGATTCTTCCAACCTGCATAAAGACAGACTTTGCAGACATAAAATGCATAGTGACGCCAACAAAAATAAGTACAGGTGAGAGCCACGAAACATCGAATGCGAGCACTTGTGCAACCAGAGATGTACCGACGTCAGCCCCGAGCATGATCGCCAACGCTGGACCGGTAGCGATCAACCCTCTAGCAGCAAAAGACGATACTAGAAGCGAGGTTGCGGTGCTGCTCTGGAGAAGGCTGGTAACTCCTACACCTACCAGAAAAGACCTAAACCTATTGGAGACACTTACTGATATAACATGACGGAGCTCGGAGCCTACGGCCCTGGACATGCCGGTGCTAACGAGTCGCATTCCCCAGATTAATAGCGCTACCGTCCCAAGTAGATTTATGAGATATGCCCCTCCAGACATATCTATGACCCCCCTAAATACAAGCGATCAAGAGAAAAAAATGGTTTATTTTTAGGGGATGAATAAGAGGCCATAGCTAGCTAACAGTTAGCATGATCGGTTGATGATCAGACGCATCGGTCTCTGATTGAACGATCACGTTCAACTTTCGAGTTGCAATGGACCCCGCGACAAAAAAATAGTCCCTACAATGCGGTCCCCCGGGCCACTGTTTGTGGTCAAAAATACCGCATGTCGCAGGATGTGACCGGTTTTGATGTGCGAGTACCCAGGCGTCTTGGTATCCCCATTCTCCGTTTTTAGAGGCCACGAGGGTCTCATATACGGTATCTCTAGGGGCAGAATTAAAGTCGCCACAGAGAACGCTATCGATTGGACGTTCCACCGCGGCATAAGACCCGGATTCGGGCGCATGCGACGAGTAATCGAGATTCGAATAAACCTCAAACTGAATATCAGTGAGCTTTCGGGCCTGCTCAATCCGCTGCGATTCCGAGTGATACTCTAGGTGAGTAGTTGTGACCCTCAGTGGACCATTTTCCGTAGATACAACTATCTCTGAAGCCTGTCGGGGCATATGTTTACAGACCGTTCCGGGTCTTGGCTGGGGTAGCTGATAATGAAAAGACTGAATCACTGGTAGCCTAGATAAGATAAGGTTACCGAACTGGTACCTGGATGAGTGAGCTGAGCTGATCCTATCTATCGCGGCCCCAAAACAAACTTCATATGCTGGAAAATATGAGGAAATTTTTTGGGCTTGATCAGCGCATCCTGATAGGTCATCGAATCTTGATATTTCTTGAAGGCAAATGACCTCGAAGTCAGCCATCTCTTTAATGACGCTAGCTATCCTCTCCAGGTCTATGCGCCCATCAATTCCTAAGCCACACTGGACATTCCAACTCAGAATTTGGATCACGTTACCCTCGGTAAAATATTTTTTGCCGCAAGGATTGCGGAGGCCACTTCTGAGAAGCCCTCACCTCCACGACTCTCTGTGACATACTTTGGTGGATTCAACTCATCTCCAAATTCACGTACGTTCGCTACGCCGACTGAATTCGAAAAATATTCGAACATCGGACCATCGTTTGGTGAGTCCCCTGTAAATAGAAATTTGGCCTCGTTCTGGGCTAAATCTGTACCGAAGCACTCCAGCATACAAATTTTGGTCATCGTCAATTTATCGTAATGACCAAACCAACCATTGACGTGAATGGAACTCACTTTTGCGGTCATCCCAAACCCTGACATTATCTCGACTATCTTCTCTATGCTCTCCCGAGGTAATCGACTGACGTCTTCACAAAAATCGATAGCCAGATCGGTCTCTCTATAAGCTTGATCAGCCGAAATCGCTGAGCCTTTTACGTTCGTCAGAATCTCTCGAGCGATCAAACGTAACCTGGCTTTATTTTCCTCACGGTCTTTTTCTGAATCGACGAATTGGCGAATCATCTGACGTGCCTGAGGGTCATAACGAAAATAAAAGGCTCCATTTTCCCCAACGACAGCGTCAACCGGCCATATGCGTGCAATGGAGTCACACCAGCCAGCGGGACGCCCTGTGATCGGAATAACTAGAATGCCATTTTTCTGTAGGAGCTCCATCGACGCATAGGCCGACGCAGACAGCTTACCGTCCGTCGTAAGTGTGTCATCGATGTCAGTAAAGACACCTCTTATCGGTTCGAGCATTTGATTAGGAAATTCAGCAAACGGAATCATAGCTGATCACTCGATTGTTGGATTAGTGATATTCTTGAGTTGATATAAAAGCCACCAACACGAGCGCAGATGTCTGCAAATTGTTTGGAAATCATTTAATTCCTGCGTACATAAACGATTGCACAAATTGACGCTGGAACAACAAAAACGCTACCAGCAAGGGAGCAACCGCCAGCAGTGTCCCAGCGGTTATGATGGACCAATCTACACCAGACTCGGGCGCGCCGAATATCGCTAATCCTACGGTCAGAGGACGTGTTTCGACTGAGTTTGTTATCACTAGAGGCCACAAAAAGTTGTTCCAATGATGGCTAACTGATACGAGTCCGTAGGCTACATATGTAGGCCTAGCGAGTGGTACGTAAACTTTCCATAAAATCTGAAAGACTGAACAACCCTCGACACTGGCGGCGTCATCGAGTTCTTTTGGTATGGTTTTGAACGTTTGACGTAAAAGGAAAATACCAAACGCACTCGCCATGTAGGGCAGCCCTATCCCCGCAATTGTATCGACCGCACCAATTTTGCTCATGGTGATGTAGTTCTCTACGATCAGCACCTCAGGCATGATCATGAGTTGCAGTAACACAAAGACAAACGCGACTGATTTTCCGGGGAAGTCAAACCGAGCAAAAGCAAAGGCAGCCAGGGTACACAGAACGAACTGTGCGAGTAAAATCATGGTGACCAATATAAATGTATTCAGAAAATAGCGAGCGAACGGAGCCCTGTCCCAAGCGACTGCAAAATTTTCAAGCGTCAGGGGTGCTAAGAGATCGAATCTCGTCGAGTATTCGGGTGGATGAAATGCACTCCAAAAAGCGTAAATCAGCGGTAGCATCCAAATGATAGCGAGCAACCACGCGCCGATGGTTTCTAGGCTTTGTGCCCAAGACCCTTTACCAATTACTGTCATCGGTAATGTACCTTCTTGTCGAGAAGAAAGAATTGGCCAACGGCAATAAACGCCAACGCAATCAACAATACAACTGTGAGTGTTGACGCATATGCTTGGTCTAGGAAGCTAAAGGCAACCTCATAAATGTAATAAAGTAGAAGCGAGCTTGCGTTATCAGGCCCACCCTTCGTTAAGATGAATAACTGATCGACCAGCTTGAAAGAATTAATGATGGCATTGATCAGCACAAACAGCGTTGTGGGCATCAACAGTGGAAACATTACCCTACGGAAATAATACCATCGACTCGCACCCTCCAAGTGAGCAGCCTCTTCTAACTCAGGAGGCAAGGTTTGAAGCGCTGCGAGATAAAAAATCATAAAAAAGCCCGCCTCCTTCCAAATAGTGACTGCTATGATGCAACCCAATACTGTGTCGGGGTCTCCCAACCAGTTATGACTTCCAAACCCGAATACCCGAGAAATCTGGTCCAAAAGTCCAATCTCAGGGGTATAGAAAAATAACCAAATATTAGCTACCGCGATCATGGGTAAGATCGTGGGAGTGAAGTAACACATTCGAGTGAGCGACTTAAACCGTAACTTTCCATTAACCCAGATAGCCATCACTATGGCTAAGGCTATAGAAATAGGTATCGTACCTGCGGCATAGATAACGTTGTTCCACACCACCTGCCAAAAAACGTCATCGTCAAACATGTACTGAAAGTTCTCGAAACCGACAAATTCAGAGGGACGGAGTGCGGTTCCCTGCGAGAAAAAACTTTTACCAAGCGTCGCGACTGCCGGGTAATAGGTGAATGCAATCAAAAAAATAGCAGCCGGCATTAGCAAAAGCCATCCATGCACCTGTGTTCGGCTAATATTCATTGCGTTCGAAACCCTCTAAAAACGCAGAAGGGCTAGAAAAACTAACCCTTCTGAAATTGAGCAACTACCTGTATCGCTTGAGTAAGCGATCAGCCTGCTTCTGAGCGTCAGTCAAAGCATCTTTAGGAGACTTGCTTCCGGTTAGAGCGGCCTGAATAGCATCATCCAGGAGTTTGCGTACTCGACCTGTCTGATAAGTCGAAAGCTCAGCGGTCGCAAACTCAAGCTGATCACGAGCGACTGCCGCTGGGGGAAACTCTTTCACATAGCTCTTGAGTGCTCCGGTCTCATAGGCATCAGCCCGCGTACCGAGGTATCCTGTTTTGATACTCCACTCAGCCGTTCGTTCAGGTTGAGTCAGGAACTTAATCAGTTTCAAAGCAGCCGCTTTTTCTTCATCCGAGCTTTGCTTAAAGAGGTAGAAGTTACCACCCCCTGTAGGAGTACCCCGGCGCTTATTGGCGGGTAACATCGCAACTCCAAAATCAAACTTGGCGTTATTTTTAACAGTTGTTAGGTTACCCGTGGAATGCCACATAATAGCCGTCTTTCCCTCTAGGAAATTCTGTCGCAGGGTTCCCCACTCGATTGTTCCCGACGGCATAACCCCATGTTTTTCTCCCAAATCTTTCCAGAACTGTAGGGCGTCGATCGTGGCTGGCTTATCGAAATAGGTTTGGTTACCGTCACTGTTCATTAGAACTTGATCGTTCTGCATGGTCAGGGCACCAAACATCCAGTAAGGATATCCCGTGGATGGGATCATCATGCCCCATTGGTCAACATTACCCCCCGTCTTCTTGGTGAGTTTTTTCCCAGCCGCCACCAGTTGGTCCCACGTTGCTGGCGGATTTTCTGGGTCTAAACCGGCTGCACGGAACGCATCTTTGTTGTAATACATGACGATGGTGGAGCGTTGGAAAGGAATACCCCAAGTCTTTCCTTGTGTTTGACCATTTTCCATAAGAGCTGGGTAGAAACTCTTCAGCCAAGCTTTGTCTTCGGACGACTTGGCCACGTCATCAAATGCTACGATTGCGTCTTGCTCGATAAGCTCATAAGTGTCTATCGAAAACATGACTGATAGCTGTGCCGGCTGACCACTTTTTAGCGCCGCCAGCGCTTTAATCCGAGCGTCATTATAGTTACCCGCATAGATCGCATTCACCTTTATGTCCGGATTTTCTTTCTGAAAATCAGCGACCAACCCATCGACAATTTTCGTTAATGCACCTCCTACTGCGACGGGATAGTACATCGTTAGTTCCACCGCGAACGCGGGTAATGCGGCACCGATCGAGATAGCGGTCGCCGCTAAGACGCCAGCAACTCTGGTTTTTATTTTCTTAAACATGTTTACTCTCCTTATTATAATTCGCCACAACCTCGCGGCTCTTTATTTCCCTACGATGCTCAAGAAGCAACCTAGGTAAATTAGTAGTTATACGACGAAACATCTATCCCTCTAGACGATCCCCGCTTTCGGCTTCGAATACATGCACGTTATCAACCGGCCATGCCACACAAACTTTTTGGTGCCGAGAAAACCTGAAGTGACCTTTTACCTCTAGGAGGAGCATCTGGTTTCCAATTTGGGCAGATACGATCGTTTCCGACCCGAGATAGTCTGCCGCCAAAAGTTCAACCTCAAGCCCTCCTGAATCGACGATTTCTATATGTTCAGGTCGCACTCCGAAGAGTAATTTTTTTGCTTCGGTTTGTTGGTTGATCTGCAAAGACTTTGTTGTACCCTCCGGCACCCACCCGTCTGGCGACCGCTCAATGCGTAAAAGATTCATCGGAGGTGTGCCTATGAAAGCGGCAACAAAAGCGTTTGATGGGCGGTCATAAAGCGCGTCAGGTGTTCCTTCTTGAACAACTTTGCCATCGCGAAGGAGTATAACTTTATCGCCCATACTCATTGCTTCAGACTGATCGTGAGTTACGTACACCACCGTCATCCCAAGCCTCTGTTGAAGCGATCGTATCTCGGTACGCATTTCCTGCCTTAATTTAGCATCAAGATTCGATAACGGCTCATCCATCAAACATATTGGATTCTCCGCAATAATCGCCCGTGCCAAGGCAACACGCTGTCTTTGTCCACCGGAAAGCTGTGCAGGTTTACGATCTAATAAATCGGACAGACCGACAATTTCACTTACTCGCTCGAGTCGGGATAACTGTTCATTGATTGATACTTTTCGAACTTTTAGTCCAAACAGAATGTTTTCAGACACGCTCAGATGAGGAAATAATGCGTAAGACTGAAAAACCATAGATAAGTTTCGTTGGGCCGGAGGGGCGCTCGTAAGGTCCTGACCACCAATGAACAGATCACCACTGCTCACTTCCTCCAAACCTGCAATCATTCTGAGAGTAGTAGATTTACCGCATCCTGATGGACCTAAAAGGATAACAAAAGAGCCTTTCTCCGCCTGAAAAGATACATTATCAACAGCAATATCGTCCCCCCAGCGTTTTGTAATATTTCTAAGTTCAATTGACGCCATACTATCAAGTACTCACCCGCTATCTTCCTTCTTAATCACGGCAATAGCATCTAGTTATTATTTTTCCAAATAAGAACTTTTAACCGTTAGATAATTCGTTTACGAATTTGTGTTACTAAAAATTCTACTGTCGCAACCACAACCAGCATACTAATGAGAACCATACATACACGATCCCAATAAAAAAGCTCTAGAGCGGTACTCAATGAGACACCTATACCACCTGCACCAACAAGCCCTAAGACAGCAGATTCTCGTATATTTATATCCCATCGAAATAGAAGAACTGACCAAAACGTCGGTAATACCTGCGGCCAATAACCCATAAACATGATGCTTAGTTTCGAGGCACCAGTTGCTTGGAGAGCCTCAATGGGTCCTTGGTGGCTTTCTTCTAAAGCTTCTCCGAAAAGCTTACCCACAAAGCCAATGGATCGAAATGCTATAGCGAATACTCCTGCCAACGGACCTGGACCAAACACAGCTACAAATAGGAGAGCCCAGACTAAGGAATTGATGCTACGAGAAGAAACTAAAACCAAACGTGACAACCAATTCAACCACTTATACGGCGTAATATTTTCCGCAACCATAACGCCAATGGGAATTGCGAAAATGACAGCTAAAAGGGTGCCCAACGTGGCAATGTGAATTGTTTCTAGTAGCGCCTCGTGTATAGATTCAGGGTAATAACTGAGATCAGGGGGCCACATGCGATTGAGCATATCAGCCATTTGTTCGGGCGCGTCGTAAAGGAATTCGGGAATCACTTGTATGGTTCGAATCGAAACGATAATTGACGAAAGTATCGCTACGTAAAAAACAAAACGAATTAGTTTTTCTGTCAGGGTAAAACGACTCCAACGCCGTTCTTCGGTATTTACGCTGAGATTAATCATCGATATATTCTGCGCACAACGTTATTAATACCCTCTCCGACCATAATGACCGCCACGATTGACAATAGAATTGCAGCTACAAAGTCATAATCGAAACGTTGAAAAGCGGCAAATAAAGTGCCGCCTATACCACCGGCTCCTACTAAGCCAACCATCGTTGAATTTCTTAAATTAGAATCAAGTTGATAAGAGGCGAACCCTATGAAACGGCCCATAACTTGAGGTAATACGCCTATTAAAATGATGTTAGAAAATGAGGCGCCTGTTGAACGAATGGCCTCAATTTGTTTTAGAGAAATCTCTTCGACAGCCTCCGCGAATAATTTTGCGATAAACCCAATAGACGCAACTATCAAAGCTAATACTCCAGCCAACGCTCCGAATCCGACTGCTTTAACGAAAAGAATCGCAACGATAACTGGATGGAAGGATCTACAAAGAACAATAATTCCGCGAGCAAACCAAGTGACCCAGATAGGCATCAAGTTTCTCGCAGCAAGAAACCCCAGAGGTAAGGACAATAAAACACCTGCAGCTGTCGCAATGATACCGATCTGCAAACTCTCTACTAGACCCTCAATCAACAATTCGTGGCGCGAAAAGTTTGGAGGGATCATTCGACCCAAAAATTTAGCGCCATTATCGAGACCGATAAGGAATCGTTCTGTCGTTAACTCAAACAAACTGAAAACATAAGACAAGTATAGAAAAAGTATGAGCCAGCAAAGAATTACTAACCAATTGCATCGACCAAAATATTGTCTAGATTGGGCCCTATTTTGGGAGATGTTTAAGTCAACCAACTCTCGCCCCCGTATATAACTTTTAAATGCTCATCGTTTAATTCTGCGGGTGCACCATCGAAAACAATTTTCCCATTTGACATACCAAGAATTCGATCAGCAAATCGCTGGGCAAGGGAAACATCGTGAATATTTATGATGACCGGTATTTCTCGGCTCTTAGCTTGATTCACCATGAGCTCTAGAATTTCGACTGACGTTTTAGGGTCCAAGGAGGATGTTGGTTCGTCCGCTAAAAGAATAGTTGGTGACTGCATGAGTGACCTAGCTATCGATACTCTTTGACGCTGCCCACCCGACAGAGCGTCTGCCCGCTGCGATGCAAAGTCGGCCATCCCCACCTGTTCGAGAAGAGAAAAAGCGGCAGAAATGTCTTCAGTGGAAAACTTACGTAACCAAGCCCGCCAAGCAGAAACATAACCCAGCCGTCCGCTGAGAACATTTTCCATAACAGTAAGTCGCTCGACTAGATTATACTCTTGAAACACCATGCCAATATGTCTGCGAGCGATTCTTAATTGCTTCCCATGCAATTTCGAAAGATCTTTCCCGTCGAAATATATTTCTCCAGAAGTGGGATCGATTAATCGATTAATACAGCGGATCAATGTACTTTTTCCGGTTCCCGACGGTCCAATCACGGCCGTAATATCCTTAGCGTGCATAGTTACAGTGAGATCATCAAGCACTCGAGCGCCTGGAACATACTCCTTCCTCAAGTTTTTAATAACTAGCTGACGATTCATATTCTGGATTTTTACTTGATCCTGATGATCGGAGGTTTGAGACATTCTCAGATTACCTATTTTTTATTTATGCTTTAACGAGCGCGAAGAGTTATAGAGGTGCAGCCGAGTCTGGCAAGCAAGGTTGCTTTTGATAACAGCAACCTTGCTTGTTCGCCGAGTTGACAAATTTTCAAGTAATCCAACTGATCACTCACTCGATCTCACTACTTCTTTTTCTTGGCCGCTTCTTTTTCAGCCATGGCAGTCAAGCCTTTACGGTCATAAGATGTGCCTGTAGCGGCTGCTATGGTTCTAATAACATCCCAATCGGCTTTATAAGTAATTGGATAGAACCTATCCGCGCCTTTAAATGCTTTTTGCATATCTGGAGGGAATCGGTAGGTGTGAAATGCACCAACAATCTTGTGAACGAGATCCGGGTGCAAATCATGCGCGTAAGCAAAAGAAGATGTTGGGAACTTCGGACTACGATATAAAATCGATATGTCATCAGCATTTACCACGCCCCTTGCAACCATACGCTCAAAGACATCAGACGCAACTGGGGCAGCATCGTAATCACCAGAAACTACTCCCAAGATAGATTGATCATGCTTGCCAGAGAACGAGACAGAATAATCTTTTTCAGGAACTAGCCCTTGATCCGGCAACAAAGCTCTTGGGGCCAAATTTCCAGAATTTGAAGAGGGAGATGTATGAGCTACTTTCTTTCCTTTCAGATCAGCAAGGGATTTGATACCACTGTCTTTTCGCGTAATTACAATAAGATTATATCCCTGAAACCCATCCGGACCACCTTTCACGGCAATAGGGACTGCGCCGGCAAGATTTACCGCAAACCCAGTTGGGCCTGTAGAGAACCCGGCAATATGCAGACGTCCTGATCGCATAGCTTCAATCTCAGCCGAGTTTGATTGAACAGTGTAATAAATAACTTTTTTTCCAGTAGCTTTACTAAGGTAGGCCTGAAAATCAGCAAAAGCATCTTTATAGACAGCTGGATCTTCAACCGGGGTATATGTAAATACCAAAGTGCTTGGATCTTTCCATTTAGACTCATCCAAAGGCGGATCAGCAACTAAATCTTGATCCACATCGCAATAGTTAGTGTCTAATGAACCTCTTTCGCAGTCCGCCAACGCAGAGCTACTGATTCCCGAAATTAGGAAACTACCAACCAAGGCAGCAAATAACGACTTCTTATAATTCATTGGATACAAGCCTCCCACGACTTCACATTTTATTTTTTATCGTCACAGTCATCGAAAAGTATCTATTAACGGCTATACGAAGCTGTTGTTAGAGTACTCGCATTATGCTCATATCAAAGCAAATGAAAGTCAAGCGAAAAAATATCTTCTAATTTCCTCTTATATCTCGTTTAATAACGAGCATTTATTTTCAAATGAACACAAATGGAGTTTCAGTGGAACTATCTGAACGTCAAATAAGGATCTTGTCGTCCATCAACCGTGAAGGCCGTGTTGATGTTGATCGGTTGGCTATCGAGTACACGGTCACTACGCAGACAATCCGTCGCGATTTGAATGAATTATGTACCCGGGGCCTAGCCGCACGAATCCATGGCGGTGCCATCCCTGCAGTGTCTGTATCGAACGTCGATTACCAACAGCGTAGACAACTAGCTTCCAATGAAAAAGAATCCA
>JAYNIS010000020.1:0-15308 GCA_038109325.1 Gammaproteobacteria bacterium
CGACCACCGCATACTCGCTCTTTAACCTGCAAGACCGCGGCCGTCTGATGATTGGTCCAGGTGTCGACGTATACGAAGGCATGCTACTCGGAATCCATGCGCGAGATAATGATCTACCAGTGAACCCTGTGAAAGGAAAACAGTTGACCAATATCCGTGCTGCTGGAACTGATGAGAATTTGATTCTAACACCACCGATCAAGATGACCCTTGAGTCTGCTCTCGAATTCATCGATGATGATGAACTGGTTGAAGTCACACCAAATCATATTCGGCTTCGTAAAAAACTACTCAAAGAGTCGGACCGCAAGCGCGCGGGACGCTCAAAGGCGGCAAGCTAGGAGTGCATGCCGCCCCATTAGGGGGCGTATGCACAGGCTGTATCCTGAATTAAAGCCATATCGTGAAGAGGTGTTGACCACAACTGATGGTTATCACCGACTATGGACCGCCTGTTTTGGTAATCCCAATGGTCTTCCAGTGATCTGCCTGCATGGTGGCCCGGGGGCTGGGACATCGCCTTTAATGCCCCGGTTTTTTGATCCCGATCTTTTTCAAATTTTGTGCTTTGATCAGCGTGGTTGCGGCCGCTCCGAATCAAAAGGTACGCTTTCTGCAAATACCACAGACGATCTCATTTCCGATCTTGATTTAGTGACAGCTCACTTTGGAATTCCGCGGTATGTTTTATTTGGGGGATCATGGGGTGCCACTCTCGCTTTACTGTATGGTATGGAACACCCAGAACGATGCCTCGGAATGATTCTTCGGGGCGTCTTTTTAAGTACTTTCGATAACCTCGAGTGGCTTTATGGCGGGGGCGCGGCAAGATTATATCCTGCAGCGTGGTCTGATTTCGTGGCTCCAATCGAACACAATCATTCGTGTCTTGAGGCCGTGTTTGATGGCTACCGCGCGCTCCTTCACGCAGATGATGAATTCACTAGATTGCAAGCAGCACGTGTTTGGAATTTATGGGAACACAGACTATCCACGTGCGATTCACAAGCGCTACAAACCGGAGAAAAATCACCACGGGGTGAACTGAGTAGCGCCCAGATTGAGCATCACTATTTGAGTCAGCGTTGCTTTCTGAGGGAAGACATCTTTGATGTTCCTCATAGCGAGCTCACATCCATCCCCATGTTTTTGATACATGGTGCGTATGATCACGTTTGCCCAGTTCGTAACGCGCACGATCTGAAAGAGCTTTACCCGAATCTCAAACTCAGAATTCTTGACCAAGCTGGGCATTGCGCGTTCGGTCCACAGATGGCTGAGGGGCTGTGTCAGGCAACTCAAGAGATGGCCGCGTTATACGGCCATCTTTGACTAGGTTTAAGGTGGTTTTGGCGGTCCGCCGTCAGAATCTTGATCATCGAGTGGTTCAGGCTTATCGAGCTCTTCAATGATTGGTGAGTCATTGTCATCAGCTTTGACAGGCGCGTGGAGATCAAATTCATCAATCTCACCGTCCTTAGATTCATTATCAGACGCCTCATTTTCAATCGCTGCAACAGCTTCTGGCTCGTCAGGGCTGATCGTATCTTCCTCTACCTCTTCTGCCTTAGATCGAGGAGTACCCAAGAAGCGAGCACCAATTAATCCCGCTTCAAATAGCAGCCACATTGGGACGGCAAGCAACGTCTGGCTGATCACGTCTGGTGGAGTGACCAACATTCCAACGACAAAGCAGCCGATAAACACATAAGGACGCTTATCTTTCAGTGACTCTGGTGACGCGATTCCAGCCTTGATCAAAAGCATCGTAGCAACAGGGATTTCAAAAGCTAAACCAAACGCGAGGAATAATTTCAAAACAAATGACAGGTACGCGTCGATATCTGTCATGACTGTGACGCCTGTCGGGCCTACACTCGTGAAAAACCCAAATACCAGTGGGAAAACGACGAAGTAAGCAAATGCCATCCCGGCATAGAACAAGAAAATGCTTGAGATGAGAAGAGGTCCAGCAATTTTCTTCTCATTGTCATACAACCCAGGCGCGATAAAACCCCAGAGTTGGTACAAAATCATCGGAGCACCGCAGTAAACACTTAGGTAGAGCACAAGTTTAAAAGGCGCTAGAAATGGTGATGCGACCTGTGTCGCAATCATCGAGGCACCTTCTGGCAGGAGCGACTGCAGCGGGTTTGCAAGATACGCATACAGATCATTCGCGAAGGCAATAAAGCCCAAGAAGAAAATAAGAATCACGACCAATATACGGATTAGTCGGTCTCTCAATTCAATAAGGTGGGCGATCAGGGGCTGATCATTCAGACTTGGATCGCTCATTCTTTTCCGCTTGCGTAGTAGTACTTGTCTGGCTGAGTCCTAACGGATCATCGCCAGTAATATCTTCCATCTTTAGTCCGCCACCTCGGGCTTCAAGCTGACGTTTTAGGTCCTCGAGTTCTAGCTCGCGGTTGATGTCTTTTTGGATTGAGGCGACTTGACCACGTAACCGCTTGACCCACAACCCTAGGGTGCGCGCAAGACGTGGCAAGCGTTCCGGACCAACGACGACTAAACCAATGATGGCGACGAGCAGTAGCTCTGTCGCACCAATATCAAACACTTAGACTTTCTCTTTTGTTTCAGTCTGTTGTGTTTCTGTTGATTCGTTCCGTTGCACAGTGCTTTCAGCAGATGCTTGCGCTGCGTCTTCGGTACCTTTGTCTTCAGATTTGTCTGTCACTGACTGACGAAAGCCCTTCACTGCGCTACCGAGGTCTGAGCCTAGTGACTTCAATTTTTTGGTACCAAAGATCATGATCACGATGGCCAAGATAATCAGTAACTGCCAAATGCTGATACCACCAATTCCCATAAGGGGCTCCTATTGTTTTATGTGTTGTTAATTAAAGCCGGTAAACGGGCCGCCCCCGAGGACATGATAGTGCATGTGATACACCTCTTGATAACCTCCGGGCCCCGTATTCAACACCGTTCTGAATCCTGAATCCAGCCCTTGTTCCTCTGCAATTTGTGGAATCTTTAACTGGATACGTCCCAACAAGCCTTCATCAGAGGGTATCGCATCGAACAAATTTTCAATGTGCCGACGCGGAATCACCAAAAAATGCACCGGCGCTTTGGGGTTAATATCACGAAATGCCAGGCAATCGTCATCCGTGTAGATAATATCCGCAGGTATTTCGCCGTCCCGAATCTTACAAAATAGACAATCAGTCATCGTGACTCTCCCGGTTTGCCTTTTCCACGAGACCACTGACACCCAATCGGCGCTCTAGCTCGGCTAACACGGCACTTGGCGGTTCTTCCAAATGGGAAAGCAACACCAATGTGTGAAACCATAAATCGGCCACCTCGTGGATGACATCCTCATTATTCTTCGAGCGTGCCGCGTCTTTTGCAGCCATCACGACCTCGGTCGATTCCTCGCCCACCTTCTTTAAGATGTGGTCGAGACCCTTATGATGCAACTTGGAGACGTATGATTTTTCTGGATCGCCAAAACGACGTTCAGCGAGCATGTCCTCCAAGACTTCAATCACTGTCATGTGTTGCCTCCATATAGGGTATTTGGATCGATTTCTACAGGCTCAACGGCTTCCCAGTCACCAGTCGTTGTTGGGGCCCATGAAAAGCATGACCGTCGTCCGGTGTGGCAAGCCACACCCGTCTGCAGAATACCTAAAAGCACGGCATCCTTGTCACAATCGATCCGAATATCGACTAATTGCTGTGTTTGACCAGAGGACTCGCCTTTGCGCCACAGGGCCTGGCGCGAACGAGAATAATAAACGACCTGACCCTTGCGTAACGTCTCATCGAGAGACTCACGGTTCATCCATGCGACCATTAAAATTTCTTTTGACTGGTGGTCTTGTGCTATCGCGCAAACTAAGCCGTCAGCGTTAAATCGAACCGCGTCGAGCAGTTGTTGGCGCGCGTTTTCGTCCTTGAATTCGATCATCAGCGCCTCATCAGAAGAACAAGTGACAGCGCAGCAATGGCAAACGGCCAATGCCCTGCAAGCCAATCATGTTCGGCGATTAAAGCGGCTCCAGCAACTAGTAAACCACTCACGCCGAGGAGCGCACTTAGATGGCCAGTTAGCCTCCGCCTTTTCGCTTCTTGGCCGATATGCTTCAATGCATCGGCCTGTTGAAGTTGAATCGATTCGAGCCGCTCGAGTCTGTCTGGTGTTGACAGTACTATGTTAGTTAAGGATGGAAATTGCACTGCCCAGCGGGAAACATTGCGCTTTGCATAATCAACGATTCCCTTCGGACCAAGACGCTCCTTCACCCAACGCTCAAGGAAAGGTTTTCCGGTTTTCCACAAGTCGAGCTCGGGATACAGTTCTCGGCCAAGCCCTTCAATATTAAGAAGCGTTTTTTGCAACAGAATTAACTGAGGTTGCACTTCCATTTGGAATCGTCGCGCGACTTCAAATAAACGAATTAGAAGGACACCAAAACTGATTTCGCCAAGGGGTTTTTGGAAAATTGGCTCACACACTGTACGAATCGCACTTTCGAACTCCCCGATCTTAGTGTCTTTTGGAACCCAACCAGACTCAACATGTAGTTCGGCAACAGCCCGGTAGTCACGATCAAAGAATGCGATCAGGTTTTGTGCGAGATAAGCCTGTGACTCAGGGTCGAGTGTGCCGACGATGCCGAAATCAACTGCTTTGTACACGGGGTTTTCAGGGTCTGAAATATCGACAAAAACATTACCCGGGTGCATATCTGCATGGAAAAAACTGTGATCGAATACTTGGGTGAAGAAAATTTCGACGCCGCGTTCAGCCAACTTCTCCATGTTGACTCTTTTCTCTTTAAAAATATCAACACGCGAGATTGGAATACCGTAGATCCGTTCTTCGACCATCACATTGCGACGGGTGCAGTCCCAGTAGATTTGTGGCACATAACAAATCGAAGAGTTTTCGAAATTACGCCGAATTAACGCTGTATTCGCTGCTTCACGCATCAAATCCAGCTCGTCCAGTATTGTCATACGGTAGTCAGAAACGACTTGGACAAGCTTCAAGCGTTTTCCATCTACAAAGTTCTTTTCAACAAACTTTGCAATGGTCATCATCAATTTCAGGTCTTCTTCGATGACTTTTTCGATTCCAGGTCGGATGACTTTGACGATGACTTCTTCGCCAGTCTTGAGACGGGCAGCATGGACCTGTGCGACTGAGGCAGATGCCATGACATCTGATGAAAACTCGCTAAAGATGTCATCAACCGAGCAGTCCAGATCGGACTCAATAATTGATTTGGAGACTTCACCTGGGAATGGTTTCACGCGATCTTGAAGTTCGGCCAATGGCTCTGCGATGTCGGGCGGGAGCAAGTCCCGACGAGTTGACAGCATCTGCCCAAATTTAACGAATACAGGCCCCAGTGTTTGCAGTGCATCGCGAAGACGCTCACCCCGAGAGCGCTTCATTCGAACCGATGGGATGCACCATGCGAGAGCCTTTAACGTCCCGCGTTTAGGCTGAGGAAGAAGCTCATCGATCCGCTCAGAGAATAAGACACGCAGGATTTTAAAAAGACGTAACGAACTACCCATGGCGTGCCTCGAGTCGTTTCATGCGTGCGTCTAGTCGATCAATTTGCCGATTAAGTGATGTTACACGTGTTTCTGTGTCATTAAACGCCTTAGCGGTCACGAGAGTCGTTTGTTCCGTGCGCAAAAATTCTTCCGCCTGGCGTTTTAATGATTCGCGGCTGGTGAGCCATTGAGCCCGAGCTGTCCGTAACGTTTTAATAAGAAGCCCTGCTGGCATCGGTCCGAGCCCCTTTGTCACAGCATCTTCCCAATCTATATCCATCGCTTGAAACGTTTTTTGCATTGTTTGTAGAACACCGATGCTGCCCCGAATATCAAGACCCTCAAATATCAGTGGCGCATTGGGTTGGGTGAGCGATCGTGCGGTTTCCACAAGGCTACCTAGGGTTCCAGAGAGCTCAACATCGGCGGTCTCCTGCGATTCAGTTGCCAGCCACCATCTGTCTTCGCCACAGACGATCCAAACATCGAGGTCGAGATCAGTCACGCGCAGCTTCAAGACTTTTCCAACCATCGGGTCAAGTTGTTCTGGTTGGATATCAGCTGCCCGCATACCGGCGCTGATTGCTTGCTCAGATGCAGCGACCAGTCCGGCCAGCATCAATCGCGGAATCACGCTTTGACTCCTGTATGGATGGCTACAATTCCGCCGGTCAAATTTTGATAAGTCACGGACTCAAAACCAGCCGAGCGCATCATCTCAGCCAAAGTTTCCTGATCGGGATGTTTGCGAATCGACTCGGCAAGGTACTGATACGACTCTTTATCTTGGGCAACCACCTGTCCCATTGCTGGTAATACTGAGAAACTGTACACGTCGTAAATCTGGGAGAGAGAAGCTGACGCAGGCTTTGAGAACTCAAGTACTAGTGCTTTAGCACCTGGTTTGAGGACTCGGTGCATTTCCCTAAGTGCAGCGTCTTTATCCGTCACATTCCGGAGTCCAAAACCAATCGTGACACGGTCAAATGACTCTGAAGAATAGGGCAGTGTTTCAGCGTCGCATTGACACCAACTGAGCCCCTTCAATTCACCGTTATCGATACAGCGATCGCGACCAACACGAAGCATTTGATCATTGATATCACCAAGGACGACATGGCCATCGGAGCCAGCCCGACGTGACATTGCACGAGCAAGATCACCGGTGCCAGATGCTAAGTCGAGTATTTGCATTCCCGGACGGATGGCGATTGTTTCGATCGCAACGCGCTTCCATAAACGATGAAGGCCGGCTGACATCAAATCGTTCATCAGATCATAGCGACGAGCAACGCTATTGAAGACTTCCCGGACTCGATAGGTTTTTTCTTCGACTGGGACTTCTTTGAATCCGAAATGCGTTGTCTCTTTCATGTGGCCTCAGAGAATATATTGCGATAAATCTTGGTCTTGGCTGAGCTCAGACAAGCGAGATTCAACATAGTCACGATCAATTGTGACTGTTTCTGACGCGGTTTGGCCAGTTTGAAACAGTAAATCTTCCAAGACACGCTCAACCAGCGTATGCAGGCGACGCGCACCAATGTTTTCGGTTTTTTCGTTGACGTCGGCAGCGATTTCAGCGATCGCTTTGATACCAGTATCCGCAAATTCGATAGCAATACCATCAGTCTCCAAAAGCGCCTGATATTGGGTGACCAGCGAATGATCTGGTTCAGTGAGGATCCGTGCAAAGTCAGATGGTTTCAAAGCGTCAAGTTCAACACGTATCGGCAGACGGCCTTGTAATTCGGGTACCAGATCTGAGGGTTTGGATAGATGAAATGCGCCAGAGGCGATAAATAGAATGTGATCTGTTTTGACAGAACCAAATTTCGTTTGCACCGTGGTTCCTTCGATCAAAGGTAGCAAATCCCTTTGCACTCCTTCTCGGCTCACATCTGCACCTTGCGAGTTCTCGCGGCGACAAACTTTATCGATTTCGTCCAAGAAAACGATACCGCGACTTTCTACGTGGTGAATTGCTGTCAGTTTGACTTCATCATCCGAGATTAACCGGGCTGCTTCTTCGTCAACTAGGATTTTATATGCGTCGCGAATCGGTAGTTTGCTTTTCTTTTTCTTATCCTGCCCAAACTTAGAAAACATATCTTGGAGCTGGCTGGCCATCTCCTCCATTCCGGGCGGTGTCATAATATCCACGCCGACTCCGGCTGCTTTCACATCAATCTCGATTTCTTTGTCATCGAGCTCGCCCTCGCGAAGCTTTTTGCGAAACACTTGCCGTGCACCACTGTTATCGGTCTGGATCGGCTGATCGCCGCGTGGTGGTGGGAGTAAAATATCGAGGATCCGTTCTTCTGCGCGATCCTCTGCCTGATTGCGAACCGCGAGCATGCGGCGTTCATGCTCATCTTTAATTGCGACGCCAACTAAGTCACGAATGATGGATTCGACATCGCGGCCAACATATCCAACTTCAGTGAACTTGGTTGCCTCTATTTTGATGAAAGGAGCTTCGGCCAAGCGCGCAAGGCGGCGTGCAATTTCCGTCTTGCCGACACCTGTTGGGCCGATCATCAGGATATTTTTTGGTGTCACTTCCTTAGCGAGGTCGTCTGCCAGTCGCATACGACGCCAACGGTTTCTGAGAGCAATCGCAACCGCGCGTTTGGCATCGGCTTGTCCAATAATGTGGCGATCGAGTTGGGCAACAATATCTTTTGGTGAAAGATCAGTCATGGTTTGTATTCAGTTCATCAATGGTGAAATTGGTATTGGTATAGATGCAAATGTCACCCGCAGCTTTGAGCGCTTCTTCAACAATCGTGCGTGCAGGCAGTGCAGTATTGCGTAGTAGGGCGAGCGCAGCAGCTTGAGCAAATGGACCGCCAGATCCGACTGCAATAATACCGTCTTCAGGCTCCATCACATCTCCGTTTCCAGTGATGATCAGGGACGTTTCTGAGTCAGCGACTGCGAGGATAGCCTCGAGTCGTCTCAGCATCCGGTCCTGTCGCCAATCTTTTGCGAGTTCAACCGCTGCACGGGTTAGATTACCTTGGTGCTTTTCGAGTTTCGCATCAAACCGTTCGAATAAAGTAAAGGCATCCGCTGTTCCACCGGCGAATCCAGCCAACACTTTGTTTTGATAGAGGCGCCTGACTTTTCGCGCGTTACCTTTCATCACGGTATTACCAAGTGTTACCTGGCCATCACCACCGATACAGACTTGATCATCTCGACGGACCGAGACGATCGTTGTTCCGTGGAATTGCTCCATATTTACTCCCTACGAACCAGTGCGTTGTAGCCATTTTTCGTCAGCACGTCGGCTGCAGCTCGCATATCGCGCACCGTTTTAAATGGACCAAGCACGATTCGATACCACCCACCATTTGTCTGACTCGGCGGAATCACTCGCGCTTTTAAATCTAAAAACAATAAGGCAACACGTGTGTCCTCAGCTGCTTCAGCCGTCCTAAATGAAGCAACTTGGATAATTGTGCTTTTTAGCTTTTCAGCAACCGCTTCATCGCGGGTTTGTCCTGCTTCAACGTCAATGGGGACTTCGCCTGTAATCAACAACTCATAGAACGTGTAAAAGTTCTCAGGTGCCTCGGGCACCTCTTGCTGAACTATTGTCGTTTGTGCTGAGTTGAGTGGTGGCTCGTTAACAGAAGACCGAGGCCCTTTGACCTGTATTTCTGGTTGCTGCGACACCAAAGGTTCTTCTATTGATGTACTTTGATTAAGCCAAATAAGCCCGGTTGCCACAGCGCCCAGTAAAACAATGCTTAAAGTGATTCCGACAGCAGCACTGGGCCCTTTTTTTTCAGGGCGTCGGTGTCTCGCTGCTTGAGTCGAATAATCCCGCATTACATGGACCGTGGAGCACTTACGCCGAGTATATCGAGGCCATTGCGAATCACTGTTTGAACCGCTTTGGCGAGTGCTAAGCGTGCATCACGAACATCCATGTCATCGACGAGTAGGCGTGTTCCGTTGTACCAGCGGTGGAAATCAGCTGCGATGTCTTGCAAGTAATAGCAAATCAGGTGCGCCTCTAATGAATCAGCCGCTTTACAAACCACTTCTGGGAAACGCCCGATTGCTGTCGCCAAATCCAATTCTTCCTGGGTTGCCAGAGATGTCAGATGGTCGAGGCCACGCTGCTCGTCAAAGGGTTGTCCTTCCAATCCCTCGAATACACGGCAAATTCGCGCGTGCGCATATTGAATATAATACACCGGATTATCTTTTGACTGACTTGTTGCAAGTGAAAGGTCAAAATCCAAGTGTTGGTCTGCTTTGCGCATGACATAGAAATAACGACAGGCATCGCGTCCAACATCATCGCGTAGTTCTCTCAACGTCACGAAAGAACCTGAGCGCGTCGACATTTGTAGGCGTTCGCCGTTTTTATAGAGTATTGCAAATTGGACTAGCCGAATAGTGAGGCGCTCTGGATCAAATCCGAGCGCTTGGGCTGCCGCTTTGATTCGGACGATGTATCCATGATGGTCGGCGCCCCACACGTAGATGATTCGATCAAATCCACGTGAGAACTTGTTGGCGATATAGGCGATGTCACTTGCAAAGTAAGTGCTTTCACCATTATCTCTGCGAACAACTCGGTCTTTATCGTCGCCAAAGTCTGTTGATTTGAACCAAAGTGCGCCACCCTGTTCGTAGAGATGGCCGCGCTCTTGAAGTGTTGCGATGGCCTCGTCGATCTCACCAGATGTTACCAGAGACTTTTCGCTAAACCACTCATTAAAGTCTGCGCCGAACTCTGATAAATCATTTTTTATGTCGTCGAGAATCGCTGTGAGCGCTAGATCAAAAGGCTTAATCCAATTGTCTCCGAGAGATGCTTTCGCATTCTGAATTAAGCCGTCAATGTGTGCGTCTTTGGTATTTTCAGAGTCTATTGGTATGCCTTTAGTCAGCGTATCAAACGAAACTTGCAGCGAGTTTCCGACATTTTGAAATAAGCTGGCCCCGAGGTCGGTGATGTAGTCACCCTGGTACCCCGCTGAAGGGAATGTGACAGGCTCACCCGCTTCTTCGAGATACCGAATGAACACGCTGACGGCCAGAATATTCATCTGACGGCCCGCATCATTCACATAATATTCGGCCTCAACCTGGTGACCCCGTGCCTTTAATAGGTTCACAAGAGTCGCACCATAGGCAGCGCCACGACCATGACCAACATGGAGAGGACCGGTTGGGTTGGCAGAGACATATTCAACCTGAACGCGTTCTTTTGTCGCTTGGTGAAGTCCAAATTGCTCTTGTTCTGACAGACACCGACTGACTGGTTCGAATGCAGCACCTTTGGCAAGGCGGACATTGATGAATCCTGGTCCTGCAATTCCTATTGCACTAATGATGTCTGATGGGGGAAGTTGTTTAAGGAACAACTCAGCAAGAGCGCGTGGCGCCATTTTGGCGGCCTTTGAATGCATCATAGCCACGTTAGTCGCAAGGTCTCCGTGCGCAGGATCACGGGTGTTTTCGATTTGCACAGGCTTACGATCTACGGCATCAATGATGCCTTGAGTCATGAGTTGATCGAGCGCTTGTTCAAATAGCGCAGCGACAGCGTCCTTCATAGTGTCCCTCCGGTTGAGGGCGCGAGTGTAGCATTACCAAAGGTCCCAGGGATCCACATCCAACTGAAACATGACTTTTCCTTGTTTTTTATAGGCCCATGGACCGGTTTCTTTTAAAGCCCATTGAATCAGTGATCGTTTTCCGAGGATCAAAAGCTGGCCATGATATTGACGATTACGACGTTCCATAGGAGCAGGTGCTGGTCCGAGCACACGCACAGGACTATTCAAGGCTCGGATTTGACGGGCGATTGCCCCCAAGGCTTCGAATACAGGAGCAGATGTTGTTGCGCGCGCCGTGATGAGGGCCAGATGCGATTCTGGTGGCCAATGAAATTGTTGGCGCTCGCCAAGCATCGCCTTCGCGAAAAGATCGTAATCTTGCCTCAGTATGCGTTCAAACCATTCCGAACCGGGCCGATGCGTTTGAATTAGTACATGGCCAGTTGCTCCATGGCGTCCTGCGCGTCCAGCAACCTGAGTCAGCAGCTGCGCGAAATGTTCTACCGACCTGAAATCAGCACCCGATATTCCTTGATCGGCATCAGTCACCACGACGGTCGAGAGCTTCTGGAAATCATGTCCTTTAGCGAGCATTTGTGTACCAACTAAGATGCATGGTTGGCCATCGATGACTGGTTGGATCAGTTGTTCAAATGCGCGTCGCCGAGCAGTGGTATCGCGATCCACTCGAATAATCGGGATATCAGGAAAACTCTCTGCTAACGCCTCTTCTAAGCGTTCAGTTCCGTGTCCAACAGCTAATAAATTGCGCCCTGAGCATTCGGGACAGACCGATACTGGTCGCTGGCGATGGTCACAATGATGACACCACAAAGAATCCGGTTGGCGATGCAGTGTTGGTTTTGCATCGCAATGTTTACAGCCGGGGATCCACCCGCAGTCAGTACACATAAGAATCGGGGAGTATCCTCGTCGATTGAGGAAAACAAGTACTTGTTGGTCATGATCGATTGCCTGACGGATGGCTCGTCGAGCTGCCTCAGTCAGCCCATCTTTTGGCTTGTCATGTCTTGCATCGATCACGCGAATTGTTGGTTGAGGTTGCTGTCCCGGTCGAGCTGAAAGGCGCAATCGTGTGTACTTTCCGAGCTCTGCTTGCTGCCATGTCTCAAGTGATGGTGTTGCCGAAGAAAGTACGATAGGAATATTGGTTTGCTTCGCGCGAACGATTGCTAGGTCACGAGCTGAATAGCGACACCCTTCCTGATTCTTGTAGGCTCCATCATGTTCTTCGTCGACCAGGATGAGGCCAAGTTTTGGCATTGGAGTAAACAATGCCGAGCGCGTGCCAATCAGGACATCCGCAATACCCTGGGCAGATGCCACAAAGGCTTTCGTTCTCTCTCCATCAGCGATACCTGAATGAGAGACTGAAAGCTTCCCGTCGAGCTGATCTTGAATCCTAGTCACCATTTGACCAGTGAGTCCAATTTCGGGGACAAGCAACAGAACTTGCTGGCCCCGCTTGATTGTTCGATGAATCAGATCCGAAAAAACCTGCGTTTTGCCACTTCCTGTAACTCCTTGTAGCAAAAAGCATTGGAATTGATTTGCTTTTTGATCCACTGCGTCGATTGTATGCTGTTGCTCGTTTGTGAGCTGATAGGCAGGTGAGTTTTTGTGACCGGTTTCTGTTTTGGGTTTTGGGATTGGCTTACCTTTACGAAGTGTCGTCGGAAGGCTTGAGAGCAATAAATCACCCGGTGGCGCTAAATAATAATCGGCTGCGAAATCGACCAAAGCCTGATGTTGCGAGCTGATGATCGGTTCGTCATCAATGACTGAAATGACTGATTTAATGGTGTCGAGCGACTCAGGTGTATCAGATTTTCCAGACGAGATGCCGATGACTTCGCGGGATCCGAGAGGCACTTGAACGCGCACCCCCGCACTGATTGGAGCGTCTGATGCGTAGGTGAGCGGTTCGAAAAACGGCCCTGGAACAAAAACTTTGATAAAAAAGCGTGGCATAGGCTTCCGTGAACACCCTAGTGTTTGATAGACTCCGCCGCCCAAACTTAGATGCGGTGCCTGACGCGTAACGTGGTTGGGGAAGCGGCATCGATTATACAGAGGATAGAACAGATGAAAGCGGATATTCATCCAGCGTATTCGGACGTGAAGGCGACATGCTCATGTGGAGCGACCTACGAAACACGTTCAACAAAAGGCGAAGATTTCTCAATCGACGTATGCCAAGAGTGCCACCCTTTCTACACTGGTAAGCAGAAAGTTGTTGATACTGGTGGACGTATCGATCGCTTCAACAAGCGCTTCGGTGGTCGAACAATTTCTAAGTAAAGCATTTGTAAAAGCCGCTTTTATAGCGGCTTTTGCGCTTTCAGGGGCTGCTATTGCAGCACCTTGTCCTGCACCACAGACTCTTTCCCCGTTATTCAAAGTCGATCGAGTGATTGATGGCGATACAGTTAAACTGGAAGATGGCTCTCGCGTCCGGTTGACTGGTTTTAATACATTTGAATTAAAAGACTCCGGTTGGAAGCGTGATTATGCGTTGAAGGCCAAGAAACGAGCGATTAAGGTTCTTCCGGAAGCGATTCAAGTGGCGCCTTGGCCGGCATCAAAAGACCGGTATGGTCGTTTGTTGGGCAATTTATGGATGGGTGACGCCTATCTTGGTGAAGTGCTCGTGTCTGAAGGTCTTGCACTGACCGTCTCTGTGCCGCCAGAAAACCGATTAGTGGCATGTCTGACATCGACAGAAGCGGATGCGCGCAAGTCTCGATTTGGTGTTTGGTCGTTAGGTCAATTGCCTGAATCAGCAAAAATGTTAACCGATGGTGGTTTTCAGCATCGGGTTGGTGCTGTGACGCAGATCATAGATACGACCACCGTGATTCTTGATGGGAACTTGCGCGTTGTATTCCCAGAGGCAGATCCTGATATCCAATTGGGTGCCCGTTATGAGGTTCGTGGTTGGGTATCACGATCTCCTAAGTTTCTTCGAGGGGATTGGCCTTGGACGTTGAAACTTACCGATTTCAGCAACCGTGTCAGGGTGTTCTAGAACAACTGTTGAGGTGTTTGAATGGTTTGACCATCTGTTGATGGAATTACGGTCTCTGGTGCAGGATCTTTCGGTGGATTTTCCAAGAGGAAGAACTCGCGCATGGCATTTTTCTGAGACGCGCGTGCTTTTGCTCCGGTCTCTGGGTCAATGCGTGTGGCCACGACACCTGTCGGTAGTGGCGGCGTGTCTTGTGGGATAGGTTTTAGAGCGCGTTTCATAAATTCAATCCAAATTGGCAAGGCGGCTCTTCCACCGTATTCGGACCGTCCCAGCGTTTTCGGCTGATCGAAACCGACCCACACCGATGCCACCAGATTTTTTTGATAGCCATTGAACCACGCATCGACTTGGTCGTTGGTCGTGCCGGTTTTGCCAGCAAGATCTTGGCGACCCAACGATTTCGCTTTTTTCGCAGTTCCCAGTTGAACCACGTCTTTCAGCATGTCGTTGATGAGAAAGTGGATGCGCTCATCCAAAACGCGTGGTGCGATACGGTCACTGTAGTCGAGTTCGAAAAAGTCAGACTTGACAGGGCGTAATCGGTTATCAAATTCTAAATCCACCGAGACCGAACGACCTTCACATTCTTTTTTACACACAGTGACAGGACGCGTTTGATACAACACCGCGCCGTCTGCAGATTCGATGCGATCAATCAAATGGTTTTTCACCCGGAATCCGCCATTCGCGAAAATTGCGTATGTTTCAGCCATCTCAAGCGGTGTTAGTGAGGCGGTACCGAGTGAAATGGAGAGATCTCTTGGTAACTTGGCAGTATCCAGGCCAAAACGATCTGCAATATCAATAATTCGGCTGACGCCGAGTTCGCGAACAAGTCGCACTGAAACTAGATTTCGCGATTTATACAGCGCCGCTCGAAGGCGGGTTGGGCCGAGAAATGTTCCGCCTGAATTTTGTGGGCGCCAATCGGTTGCTCCTTCTGTTTGGTCGAAGACAACAGGAGCGTCGTTAATCTGCGTGGCCGGAGTCATGCCTGACTCAAGAGCAGCTGTGTAAATCAGCGGCTTAATGCCGGAACCGACTAACCGACCACCCTGCGTGGCACGATTGAATTTGGACTCAAAATAGTTGAAACCGCCAATCATTGCTCTGATAGCGCCCGTATT
>JAYNIS010000021.1:0-14453 GCA_038109325.1 Gammaproteobacteria bacterium
GCTTGCTGAGAGGTGATGTATCTTTGAGTGTGCCAATCGGTGAGCGTCCAGAGGGTAAAGTTGTTATTGAGAGTGACGATTTAGTTGTCACTATTTCTGAGTTGAGTGAACCCTTTACCCATGTGAAAGGTCGAGCGGAGTATCGCTTCAATGACGGTTTGTACGCCGAGACTCTGAAAGGGGAGTTGTTGGGAAGCCCGGTCGAGGCTCGCGTTACGATCACCAATGACCAAACTGATATCCGAGGTAGGGGTCGCGTGCAGTCTACTGATGTGATTCGGCTTCTTGACAATGTGGGCATCAAACCTGATTTACTCGGCACGGAGATCCTGCTCGAAGGCTCTTTGCTAGCTGATGTCCAACTGGAAATACCGACGGGGAAGCAAGCACAAGGTGTTGTGATTATCGAATCGGAGGATCTAGCAGTCACTTTGGCCGAATTGATGGTGCCAATCATAGGGGTCAAAGGAAGGGCCGAATACCGTTTGAATGAGGGTTTATATACCGAGGTTCTGACCGGTCAGCTGTTAGGTGATCCTGTTGAGGCGACAGTCACGATCGCAGGTGGACAGGCAACTGTTATCGGTCAGGGCCGTTTGAGTACAGCAAACGTCTCGAGACTGATGTCACTCGGGTTTGATGAGAGCCAACTCTATGGTGCAGCAGACTGGTCGATTCTCGGTCGTAGCACGGATCAAGGGTTTCTATTATCACTTGAGACTGATGGGCGAGGTTTGGGCAGTCACTTACCTGAGCCTTTTGGTAAAGTTGCAGAGCAGACCGGTCGTATTTCGATTAATCTCAATGGTACGCCAGAGTTTCGAAATTTTGACGCAAAGCTTTTTGAAACAACTGAAGTTCGGGGGCAGTTAGGAACAACGCCCCTAGTAATCGAAATCATTACGCCACAAGCTAACATCGTCGAGTGGGCAACTGTACCATCAGGCGGCGGTGCGGGGTCCAATCTGTCGATCTTGCTTCGAACTGAGCGCTTGGTTCTCGGCCAAACACCGCTTCAGGTCAACAAGACCGCGATTAAAATCATGCCAGACGAACTGAACATCTCGTTTGATGGTATAGAAATGGCTGGACTTGTTTCGCGGATCGGAGAAGGACCGTTACTCATCGATCTTGAGCGTCTCATTTTACCGGAGGGGGGAGATCTATTGGATCCTCCTGACGACGATCCTTTGTTCGATTACGACCCAGGGCAGTTGCCTTCGGCAAAAATTCGGGTGAGCCAACTCAAACGCGGCGAAACAAATTATCAAGACATAAATATTGTGTTGGTATCTGGTGACTCACGGTTAGATGCAACGACACTCGATTTTGATCGAGATGGACAACGATTCCATGGTGAGTTGGCTTGGGTGTTTCAAAATGGTGAGGCCAAAAGCGCGCTGTTATTGAGGGCACAGGGGTCTGATCTGGGAAATATCTTGCGAGTTAATGAAGATGAACCATTACTCGAGGCCGTCTCAGGTCGATTTGTCTCCAATCTCAAATGGGCTGGCTCACCACTCGGATTTTCATTACTGACCAGTGACGGTGAGGTCGAACTCTCATTAGAGAATGGACGCTTTTTGGATCTTGGTAATACTGCTGAGGTACTCCGCCTGTTTGGTATTTTGAATATTGAGACCGTTACCCGTCGGTTACGCTTAGACTTTCTTGATTTAGTGCAGTCAGGTGTCGCTTTTGATAGCGTAAGTGCGAAGGCCAAAATTTCTGAAGGTCTGCTGCGGTTTTCACCTGAATTTGCAATGAAAGGACCATCCTCGAGTTTTCGGATGACGGGAACCGTTGATTTGTTGAATCAGCAACTGGATCAAAAGCTTGAGGTTGATATTCCACTGACGAATAACCTTCCCCTGGCATCAGTTCTTTTGGGTGCGCCACAGGTTGGTGGCGCGATTTATCTTGTCGAGAAAGCCTTAGGAACAAAGATCATCAAAGTTGGTAAAACTGACTATAGGATTGAAGGATCCTTCGATGACCCCCAAGTCTCTTTGATACCACCATTTTCAAATAGAAAGGACGATGTGAATGCCAACACTCCTGCAAACCGTCAGTGAATCGATTTTAGGACCAGGTGGTCTGGTGCTCGATGATCTCGAGCCTTTAGTGAGCGAATTGTCGGTTGGTGATATTGACTTTGCCGATCTGTTCTTTGAGCGTGCTGAAGCTGAGACCTATTCACTTGAAGATGGGGAAGTCAAAGATGCGAGCTATCATCGTGATGCTGGTGTCGGTGTCAGAGCCTGCGCGGGCGACAAGCAAGGCTTTGCGTACAGCTCGGAAATCACAGCCGCACGAATCCGTGAAGCGCGTGACGTTGCCATTGCGATTCAAGATGGCCGAAATCCACGTGGCGGCGTCAATCTCGACCAGGTATCAACACCAAAGCTTTATGTAGCAAAAAATCCAATCCCTGAGAAAAACGCGACCGACAAGATCGCATTTTTATTGGATGTTGATGCCAAAGCTCGAGCAAAGAGCTCACTGGTACGACAAGTTCAGGCGACGCTCTCGATTTCTTATCGTGAAATTCTCGTTGCAGCAACCGATGGCACTCTTGGTGCAGATATTCGTCCGCTGGTCCGTCTATCTGTCTCTGTCTTAGCTGAGAAGGATGGTCGTAGGGAGCGCGGCAGCGCTGGTCTGGGTGGTCGCTACGATCTGGATCGTTTATTGACAATCGAACACGCGGATCGGTTGGTGACAGAGGCCGTCGATCAAGCAATAGTGAATTTGGATTCAGTCGATTGCCCAGCAGGCGAAATGCCGATCGTCCTCGCTTCGGGTTGGCCGGGTGTACTCTTGCATGAAGCTGTTGGCCATGGATTAGAGGGCGATTTTAATCGGAAAGGGTCGAGCTTTTACTCAGGAAAAATTGGACAACAGGTGGCATCAAAAGGCGTCACAGTGGTCGATGATGGAACCATCGTAGATCGTCGTGGCTCTTTGAACATCGATGATGAGGGACATGTCAGTCAGCGCAATGTATTGATTAAAGATGGTATCTTGGTTGGGTACATGCAGGATAAACTGAACGCGCGCCTCATGGGTGTAGCCCCTACTGGAAACGGTCGTCGTGAGAGTTATGCGCATCTACCAATGCCGCGGATGACGAATACATTCATGGAGCCGGGTAATGCGACTCAGGAAGATATGATCGAATCTGTTGATCGTGGAATTTTTGCGGTGAACTTTGGCGGTGGACAAGTCGATATTACGTCTGGGCAATTTGTGTTCGCGGCCAGCGAAGCCTATCTGATTGAGAAGGGAAAGGTCACCGCGC
This sequence comes from Gammaproteobacteria bacterium, assembly GCA_038109325.1. GTDB lineage: Bacteria > Pseudomonadota > Gammaproteobacteria > Pseudomonadales > Litorivicinaceae > HIMB30. The sequence goes on from JAYNIS010000021.1 coordinate 3,302, forward strand.
CCGTGAAAGGTGCGACGTTAATTGGGCATGGGCCACAAGTGATGTCAGCAATCTCAATGATTGGTGATGATCTTGCGCTCGATCCAGGGATTGGGATCTGTGGCAAAAATGGTCAAAGTGTTCCTGTCGGCGTTGGCCAGCCAAGTCTGAAGATTGATCGTCTGACCGTTGGTGGAACTGCTTAATGGGCGATCGCCTCATAGAGTGCGCGATACAGGCTGCGAGCCTCACCTTTGTCTTTACCCAATTCTCGCGCCTTTTTCGCCGCACGAATCAACTGGTTCAATCGCTGGGCATCGGTCGAGAACTCATTCAAAAAGTCGGTCGCCTTTTTGGGATCCTCAAGCAGACGATCTCGCCATTGCTCAGCATGATGATGCTTGCGCTTTTCTTCGTTGTCGGTGCTTTTTATCGCTTCCAACTGTGTCTGAAGCGAGTCAGGTTCGATCCCGCGCATCACTTTGCCGATAAACTGCATCTGACGCCGTCGTGCTTCGTGCTTTTTGTCTGGAATAGTTCTGTAAAACTCCAAGGCTTCGCGCAGTGCATCTTCGGAAAATACAATTTTTTTGAATTGTTTGTCCGACAGGTCGGCGAGCTCTTGGCCGAGCGATTGCAACGCCAGCATTTCACGTTTTTTTGCACTTTTCGACGGAGCCTCAAAGAACTTCTCGTCGATCAGATCGTCATTTTGAAGGGAGCGTTTGTCATTCATGTCCGCGAAGTTTAACCCACAACAAGAGAAAAACCGCCTAGAAGAATTAACAATGCGTATTTTGGAGCAATCGAAGCGTGTTGGAGCGGATGCGTGTGAAGTTGCAGCAAGCGCGTCTGTGGGTCTTGATGTGCAAGCCCGACTTGGTCAGCCGGAAAAACTCGAGATGACCCGTGATCAGTCATTGTCGGTCACAGTCTTTCTTGGTGAGTCGCGCGGTTCAGCTTCAACAACAGATTTATCAGATGAGGCATTAGATATTGCGCTTGAGGCCGCACTAGCGATTGCTAGGGTTACAGCACCTGATCCTGCTGCAGTACTTGGATCCCGAGATCAAATTATTCAAAACGTCCCGAATCTGGAGCTCGATCATCCTTGGGATATTGATGCGAAACAGGCGCTTGAACTCGCGATCGAGGTTGAATCCTTTGGTCGGCAAGCAGATCCTCGCATTACTAATTCTGAAGGAGGGTCTGTCTCTTCAACACGTGGGATTTCGATTCATGGCACCACGGCAGGACTCTTAGTCAGCCAGCCAACAAGTATTCATGGAATGAGCTGTGTTTTACTGGCCGAAGACGGTAATAGTCGCGAACGTTCCTACGCGTACACGCAATCCCGACGTCCTGACCAACTCTGGTCGCCAGACGTTGTCGGTCGGGAGGCTGCGGAAAAAACCGTGGCTCGACTGAATCCACGAAAATGTCAGACTGCGGAAATTCCTGTTTTATTTATTCCTGAGACTGCATCGGGATTATTGTCGAGTTTCGTGAGTGCCATCAGCGGTGGGTCACTCTATCGAAAATCGAGCTATCTGTTGGACCGTCTTGGCACCGATGTTTTCCCAAGCTGGGTATCACTCTCTGAAAAACCGTTGATTCCAGGTGCAATGGGGTCATCAGCCTATGACAGTGATGGTTTGCCAACACGCGAACAAGCCTTTGTGACAGATGGAGTCTTATCAAGTTACGTGTTGTCGTTGTATTCAGCGAATCGACTTGGACTGCAATCGACCCACAACGCGGGTGGTGTGCACAATCTATTTTTCAAGGGTGATCAAGATTTCAGTACACTCGTTTCCGAGATGGGTCGCGGATTGATTGTGACCGAATTAATGGGCCAAGGCGTTAATCTTGTGAATGGTGACTATTCACGGGGCGCCTCAGGATTTTGGGTCGAGAATGGAGAGATCGCCTATCCTGTCCATGAGGTGACCGTCGCTTCAAACTTGGACCGGATGTTAAAGGAGGATTTGGTTGCTGTTGGTTCCGACATTGACCTGCGTCGCTCAATTGCGACTGGTTCAATGTTGTTTGAAAAAATGATGGTGGCAGGAAGCTAGGCTACGCGTAGACAAGAGTCGCGACGCCCAAGAAACAGAAAAAGCCAACGACGTCGGTGACAGTCGTTAGAACGACACCGCCTGCAAGTGCAGGGTCGATGTGCATCGATTTTAGGTAGCCTGGAAGTAAGGTTCCGACGAGCGCTGCCACAAATAGGTTGACGATGATGGCAATCGCAATCACGTAGCCAAGCGTAAAATCACCAAACCAGGCATAGGCTGCCAATCCAACAACCATGCACCAGAACAGACCATTGGCTGACCCGATCAATACCTCGCGGCTGACCAAAGCTCCAATGTTGGCAGAGCCAACACGACCTAGCGCCATTCCTCGAATGACAATTGTGAGCGCCTGAGTTCCTGCAATGCCGCCCATCGATGCAACAACGGGCATTAAGATCGCCAGCGCGACCACTTGTTCGAGTGTTGCTTCAAACATCCCGATCACAGCGGACGCTAAAAAAGCAGTGAGTAGGTTGATACCGAGCCAAATGGAACGTCGACGCACTGTTCTTACCAGCGGCGCAAAGATATCTTCATCTTCATCAAGACCCGCCTGGCTCATCAGGCTGTGGTCAGCGGATGCTCGAATGACATCAACCACGTCATCGATGGTGATACGACCAAGCAGTTTGCCGTTTTCATTGACAACAGGTGCACTGACAAGATCGAGCCGTTCAAATCGTTGGGCAACCTCATCTTCATGTGTCGAGACAATTAATGGCTCGATCTCGGTTTCCATGATTTCTCGAATCGTCGTGCTTGGGTCCGAGATCAAAATTTTTGAAATCGGGACCTGACCAATAAACTCATCGCGACGATTCACGACCCAGAGATTGTCCGTCATTGGAGGTAGCTCGCGATACCGACGGATATATCGGAGTACGACATCGATTGTGATGTCTGGACGAACAGTCACCACATCCGTGTTCATCAAACCACCGGCAGAGTCCTCGTCATATGACAGAACATCTTCGACCCTCTGACGATCTTGCGAGTCCATCGAGAGAAGGACTTCTTCGATTACTGATTCAGGGAGTTCCTGGAGTAGATCGACTTTGTCATCGAATTCAAAGCTTTCAATCAGATTCGCAAGTTCTTCGGGTTCCAACCGAGAAACGATTTCTGATCGCTCTTCCTCTCCGAGGTATGCCAAGACATCAGCTGCAAGCGCTTCCGCCTCAACTAGGTTCCAGAGAATTGTTCGTTGTTTTGGTGGAACTGATGACAGTAGATGGGCAATGTCTGGGGCTGCAAGATCTTCATTGATCAGTTGTCGAGCACGAGCAATTGCACCTTGTGACAGCGCAAGATTAATGCGTTCGAGGTTCGCCTGATTGGATCCCGTAACGAGCTCAGTGACTTGCTCGTTCATCCGCAGGGCTCTCCGAAGCCATCCTCAAATAATGCCTTTAAAGCGTCTGTTGCCTCGGCCTGATCATCACCCACAACGTGCAAAACGAGTTCGCTTCCTTGGCCTGCAGCCATCATAAGCAGTTGCATGATACTCTTTGCATCGACTTTTCGATTGGTTGTCGGATCTTCGATCTCAACAACTGATGAAAAAAGTGAGGCTTCTTGCGCTAATATATTAGCTGCTCGCGCATGCAAACCGAGTAAATTTCTGACAGTAACGGGCGTGCTAATCATCGATGTGGCTTCCTCTATTGGCCCGATGATAGCTCGCGATGCACAACCTGCCTATCAAGATCGAGAACATGTAAGCGCTGATTCAGTGCTTCGGTAAGAAAAACACTCCGGTGTTGACCCCCTGTGCACCCGATCGATAACGTAAAGTACTGACGGCCGGATTCCCCATGGCGTGGTACCCACAACCTGATGTGCGCCTCAATTTCATTCAGAAGCTCAAGGGTTTCAGGGAATTGCGATAAGTACTCTTTTATCGCATCGTCTTGCCCCGTGAGTGGACGCAATTCTGGTTCCCAATGCGGATTTGGAAGTGAGCGGGCATCGAACACTGTATCTGAGTCCATCGGTACGCCACGCTTAAATCCAAACGATTGAAGTTTCAAAATCAATTGCATGGCTTTTTTGCCAGCAACCAGCTCTCTCACCTGGCTGCGCAGGGCATGAATCGACAGGCCTGAACTGTCGATTTTGTATGTCGCAATCAATTGAATCGGTTCTAATCGCTCACTTTCCCGCTTCAGCGCATCGGATAGGTGTGTTCGTTCAACTCCGGTTGATAATGGGTGTAGGCGTCTGGTCTCGCTGAAACGGCGTGCCAGTGATTCATCGAGAGCATCAATGAATATGACGTCGAGTCGACAAACATGTTCTTTCAGGGACTGCACAAGTGCCGGTACATCAGCGGGATGGCCCAGTGTTCGAATGTCGATGGAGACCGCAAGATTGCGTCCGGGAGAGATAGTCGTCAGCGCGGTTAAAGTGTCTTTGAGAAGTGCAACTGGCAGGTTGTCGATGCAGTAAAAATCGAGATCTTCCAGCGCCCCAAGCGCTGAAGATTTGCCAGCCCCTGATCGGCCTGAAACGATCAGCAAATGCATCAGGCTACTGCCGTCTTAAACGTCTTATAGGCGATGTCAAAAAGCTCGCTCGCATCAGTTGCCATTTGTAAGTCGTGGCGGAACTGATCGTTGGAAAAACAGTCGGCGAGTTGAGCCAACAAATTCAAATGCACCTGGTTTGTCGATTCAGGAACCAATAATACAAACAATAATTCAACCGGTTGGCCATCAATTGAATCGAAATCAATCCCTTGATTCAGTTGAATTAGATATCCACGTGTCTCGTCAGCATGCAGAGATGCCATGCGACAGTGAGGGATGGCAACACCAAAGCCAATACCTGTCGAACCCAACCGCTCACGGTCGATCAACCCTTGGTAGATATCCTCAGAATCCATTTGGCTTTCTTCAGCGATGAATTCAGCGGTAAGTTCGAGTACTCGTTTTTTGCTCGCGCCTTCAAGACTTGAAACAACGCGTTTTGGAGTAATGATTTGAGAAAGATGCATGCATTCGGTGTCTTTTTGTGATTACAAGGGCGACCTTATGTCGCCCTGCACAATTGTATGATGCTTTTAGTGTCCGTGCATCCGGCTGATGTTTTTTTCCCGATGTTTTACTAATTGACGATCGAGTTTGTCTGCCATTGCGTCAATCGCGGCGTACATATCGTCGTGCTCTGCTGACGCGTGAACATCTGCGCCAGCAACATGGACGTTGCCTTCTGCTTTTTGACGGCTCTTCTCAACAGTGAGAGTGATTTCCACTTTGGTAATGTGTTCAGCGTGACGTTCGATTCGATCGAGTTTCTCGGTGACATAAGATTTTAATGCATCTGTTACGTCAAGTTGATGACCGCTAATGCTGATTTGCATACCTTTCTCCTTTTTTCTTTGAGGCAAACCCTAACACCGTCTTCACTATGCGCTTTTTCGTTTGCGACGAAAAGTCTAAAAAACTTGTTTTCGTTCACTCGAACCGCCAATTCCCAGCATCTCACGATACTTAGCAACGGTTCGTCGGGCGACTTTAAATCCGCGCTGCCCCAGGAGTTCACTTAACTTGTTATCAGACAGTGGTTTTTTCGGATGCTCCTTACTGATTAATTCTTTGATATGTTCTTTAATGGCAGTCGACGATGCTTCGCCACCACCGTCAGTTCCAACATGGCTTGAGAAGAAGTATTTCAGTTCCAGTGTGCCGCGCGGAGTGTGCATGTACTTTTGAGTGGTGACACGAGAAATCGTGGATTCGTGCATTTCGACGCGTTCGGCGATATTTGCGAGAACCATCGGTTTCATTGCGACCGGCCCCTTTTCAAAGAACTCAATTTGCTCTTCGACGATGCAGCTCCCGACTTTCAGCAATGTCTCTGCGCGAGACTTCAAACTTTTTACGAACCAACGTGCTTCTTGTAACTGATTTTTGAGGTAGTCGTTGGTTTCGCTTTTATCGCCGGCTTTGATGTAATTCTGATAGGTCTGGTTGATTCCAACGCGCGGCAAAGCTTCCGGATTTAGTTCCACAATCCATCCATCGTCACTGCGACGAACGATGAGATCAGGCGTAACGTACTCAGGCTCGCTTCCTCCGATATGGCTACCTGGTTTAGGGTCCAGTGATCGAATCAGTTTAAGTGCTAAATCCAGATCTTCATCCGAGCATTTCAGAGCGCGTTTCAATCCAACGCGATCTTTTTTGGTCAGAAGATCGAGATGATTTTGAACCAGTGCCAGTGGGAGTCTTACATCACCACCGAGTAGACCAAGTGCCGCAAGCTGGATGGCAAGGGATTCTGCTATTCCGCGGGCGCCTACGCCGATGGGGTCTAAGCGTTGGATTTGATGAAGCACACATTCGACTTCATCGAGCTCGAGATCCTCGAGTTCTTCACCCAATGCATCGGTGATCTCTGCAAGATCAGTATCTAAGAACCCGTCACTATCAATCGAATCAACAAGAACGCGTGCAATCAGCATGTCGCGCTCGGTTAAGGGCATCAAATTCAACTGCCAAAGTAAATGATTGGATAGGGTCAACGCCTCAGATGTTCGACTCTCAAAACTATCGTAGTCATCATCAGATGCAGTTCGGGTAATCGGTCGATTTAAATCGAAGTGGCTTGTATCTGACCAATCGGTTTCGACTGCAACCTCAACGGATTCGATAGGAGTGTCTTGTTCTCGAACATCATTGTCAGACGGCTCTGAGTATTGTTCGATTTCATCTTCGCGTTCGAGCAAAGGGTTCTCTTCCAGCGCGCGTGAGATTTCTTGTTGCAGGTCGAGTGTCGACATTTGCAGCAGTTTGATGGCCTGCTGCAATTGCGGCGTCATGGTCAGGCTTTGCCCGATTTTAAGTTGAAGCGCCTGTTTCATTCGGGGAGTGTCATTGTAAATTGCTCACCAAGATAGACTTGGCGGACATCTTTATTCACGAGAAGGCTCGCAGGCGGCCCCTCGGCGAGAACTCGCCCTGCATTCACGATATAGCCGCGATGGCAGATACCGAGCGTTTCACGGACGTTGTGGTCGGTAATCAAGACGCCAATGCCGCGGTCAGCTAAGTGTTTGATGATATCTTGAATATCAGCCACGGAAATCGGATCGACACCGGCAAAGGGTTCGTCGAGCAACATAAATGTCGGATTGGAGCAGAGTGCGCGAGCAATTTCGACACGACGCCGTTCACCTCCAGAAAGTGCCATCCCCTTGGTTGATGACAAATGCCCAAGATGGAATTCATCCAATAGACGTTCGCGCTCGCGCTGACGCTCATTTTTGGTGAGGTCAGAACGTAGCTCGAGTATGGCCATCAAGTTGTCAGATACTGTTAACTTTCTAAACACAGAGGCTTCTTGGGGGAGATATCCCAATCCCGCTTTCGCACGACCATGCATGGGCGTTCTGCTGATATCCTGATCGCCAATCAAAATTTGGCCAGCGTCCTGCGTCACGAGACCAACAATCATATAAAAGCTCGTTGTTTTACCTGCGCCATTTGGGCCAAGTAGGCCAACGATTTCTGCAGGACTGACAGTCATTGATAAATCGGAGACAACTTCGCGACCCTTGTAAGCTTTTTTTAGATGTCGAGCGATCAGATTCGTCATTTTTTCTTCAGTTGCATTGTCATATTGACGCGTTTTGAAGGATTACCTGAGGCCGTGACTTCTCCAGTGTCCAAGTCATATCTAATTTCGGGCCCAGAAAACTCAGAATCATTGGATGTGATGATCGCATCGCCTGTTAAAACCACACGATCACTGTGGTAGGAGTAATAAATCGTTGAAGCACGACCTCGGACTGGTTCTTTATCTGTTTTTTGACGTAAATTTTCAAAGCGCGCAGGCTGTCCTTTGGAAACAAACGTTTCGACTTCACCTCCTTCGTTGGTTTTCAAGTTAACTACGTCACCTTCGAGTTTTAGGGTGCCTTGCGTAACAACAACAGCACCTGAGTACTCCGCTTGGTTTTGTTTTTCATTGATGACAGCACTGTCAGCAGTGATCTCGATTGGCTGATCGCGATCCTCGGGTAAGGCATAAGCGAGTTGCGCGAGGAGCCCCATTATTGCGATGAAGTAGTGCTTCGCCATTGCGTCCTCACTTTATCTCCGAGAGTGTATTCATTGGTATTTAAGTTCATTACGAGTTCATCGCCGACACTTTCTAATCCGCCTTGTACCAGAGTTGTGGTGGTTTTGGATGTCACAAGATCGGTTGTCTGATTCCAGTGCAGAGTTTCGCTACTTAATTGCCAAGGATCTTTGCCTTTTTCCAATCGGTTTGCGATCACATTATCTGTTAAACGAAGCCGATTGCGATCAGCAGTTAACTCACCATGATCCCCTTCAATATACCAAGTTGCTGGTGGGCGCTCGAGCCAGAGCTTTGGGTTAACAAGTTCAGCATTGGCCCTGTCTCCAAAATCGAGAAGACTGGTCGCGACCAGAGTGGTCTCGAGTTGACCGCTTTGATCATATTGGCGTTGATACACTCCTTCCATAAAGGCGTCAGGGCGTTGGTCGGCAATTTCTTTCAAAACGGGATCGAGTGTCGTTTTGATGGTTGGTTCGGATAAACTGAAGATCAGAGCGACAGCTCCGACCATGACGAGTATAAGGCGGCTCCAGCCGTTCACACACTGTCTCCACGGTACAATTCGAGTGGATCAAATCCTTGCGCTTCAAGTAAAAACTCGCAAAGTTCGCGAACAGCGCCTTGACCTCCAGACTTAACTGTCACGAAAGAGGCGACTTCTTGAACTTTTGACGGTGCATTTGGAACCGTTGCAAAGAAATCTGTGATGTGGAGTGCCGAGAGATCTGGGAAGTCATCGCCCATGTACCCGATATCTTTTTTTTTCAGGGCAAGCTCATTCGCGAGATTTTCCAGCGCTTGACCTTTGTCTTCCCTTCCCTGGATGACGAAATCGACCCCGAGTTCGGAAAAACGTTTTTCAACCATTGGTGATTGCCGTCCGGTAATGATCGCAGTTTGGATGCCAGCTTTTTGTAATAATTTGAGTCCAAGACCATCGAGAATATTGAATGCTTTGAGCGTATCTCCGTCGATGCCGTAATACAGAGTACCATCCGTAAATATGCCATCAACATCAAATGCCATCAGTCGAATCGTCTGTGCACTCATACAACACCTGCTTGGAGAAGGTCATGCATGTTGAGCACACCAACAGGCAAATCATCATGTACAACAACGACGGCATTGATTCGTTTTTCCTGCATCACACGCACCGCCATCGCCGCCAGTGCACCTTGCTCGATGGTGGTTCCACCCTGGGTCATGATGTCTTGAATCTGGCGGTCTCTGAGATCATGTCCTGCTTCGATAGCACGACGCAAATCACCATCGGAAAATACGCCAATGAGTCGGCCGTTGTTATCCAAAATGGTCGTAAAGCCAAGACGTTTTTCGGTCATTTCCAGTAGCGCTTCCGATAGAGTTGCGCCTTCAGAAACAGATGGCAGTGCGTTACCGGTATGCATAATGTCGTCGACTTTCAGCAACAGTTTGCGGCCAAGTGCGCCGCTTGGATGACTGAAAGCGAAATCTTCGTGCGAAAAACCTTTTGCCTCCAGCAGTGCGATAGCGAGAGCATCACCCATAACCAATGCTGCTGTCGTGCTTGAGGTTGGAGCCAGATTTAGAGGGCACGCTTCTTCTGCGACTGAAACTAAAAGATGCGCATCAGATGCACGGCCAAGGGTCGAATTTCCATCTCCAGTCATGCTGATTAAGGGTGTACCGAGTCGCTGGATTAGTGGAAGGAGTAAAACGATTTCAGCTGATGTCCCACTGTTCGACAAAGCAAGAACCACATCCTTGGATGTCAGCATGCCAAGGTCGCCGTGCGATGCTTCTGCGGGATGCATAAAAAATGCTGGCGTACCGGTTGAGGCTAGTGTCGCAGCAATTTTTTTACCGATATGCCCTGATTTCCCTATTCCCGTGACAACGATACGCCCCTCACAGTGCAGACACAGCTCGCAAGCTTTATTGAAGTCAACGCTTAACTGCCCGACTAACTGGGCGATTGCCTCGGCTTCAAGTTGGATAGTGCGTTTCGCTGATTCGATAAAGCTCATTAATTCGGCACGATCGTTGCAGATATGTGCCAAAGATAGCCTACGTAAAGGAGAATCAAAAGGATTCCGTACGAGCGCTTAAGAGTTCCTTCCGCTCCGAAGCGTGCGAGGAGCCACAAAAGTACGGTCAGACTGAGTGTCCAAGGCAGATCTCGGGTGAATACGTCCTCTTCAATCGCAAATGGCGAAATAATTGCTGCAATACCAATCACGCCGAGGAAATTGAAGAAATTCGAGCCGACAACAGTACCTAGAGCCATGTCTGTTTTATTTTTGAGGGCAGATGCCATTGATGCAGCTAATTCAGGAAGGGACGTCCCAACCGCTACGATCGTCAGTCCAATAATGAGTTCAGAGACACCGAAGTAACGCGCAACTTCAGTAGCACCCCAAACGAGTGCTTTGGAGCTGCCGAGTAAAACCAAAAGTCCGCCAATCGTGCGAACAAGCGCAACCGGTAAGGACAAATGAGAGATTTTAGTTTCATCGGCGACCTGCGTTTCATCTCTCAACAACTGATATAGCACCACCGGAAGAGCCGCGAGAAGTGTAAGGCCAGCCCAAAGGTCATAAACCCCCCGATAGGCAAGCGCATAGACCGAGAGGCAGATGAGAATGAGTAAAGGGAGTTCGCGCCTGACGAGAGGGCGCGGAACTAATAATGGAAATATGCATGCAGTCGCACCAAGAACCAGTGCAATATTTGTGATATTCGAACCGAGCGCATTGCCAAGGGCAAGGCCCGGGCTTCCCTCATAAGCGGCAACTGCTGAAACCAAGAGTTCTGGAGCTGAAGTCCCGACTGAAACAATTGTCAGCCCAATAAGAAAGTGACTCATACCGAGGCGCGAGGCGAGACTTGCCGCACCCTCGACAAATTTATCTGCGCTAATAACGGTCAGTGCGATGCCTAAGACGATGGCAACGGTGGCCCAAATCATGTGATGACTCCCGAACGTGATGCGACATTAAACATGTTGTGGCTAAGCTCTGCTACAC
>JAYNIS010000022.1:0-14320 GCA_038109325.1 Gammaproteobacteria bacterium
TTGCGCGACCAAGAGCGTCGGGTATTCGGGCGATCGAATTCAATGAAGACGATACCTTGGTAGGAGCATCAATTACTGATGGGACCCGTGACATCATTTTGGTGAACTCAAACGGTAAAGTTACTCGCTTTGATGAAACTGAAGTGCGCCCAATGGGCCGGGAGGCGCGTGGTGTGCGCGGTATCCGGTTGAAACAAACGGGTGAGCGGGTTGTCGCAATGATTGTTGCCGACGATGAAGCCACACTGCTGCTTGCCAGTGAAAATGGGTACGGTAAACGGACGCTTGTTAGTGAATTCCCATGCAAAGGCCGCGGCGCGATGGGCGTGATTGGTATTCAGACCTCCGAGCGTAATGGCCAGGTTGTCGGTGCAGCACAAGTGATCGATGACGATGACCTTCTTCTCATCACCAATGGCGGAACGATGGTTCGTACGCCATGCGGGGACATTTCTGTTCTTGGCCGAAATACGCAAGGCGTCACGCTGATTCGTTTGACTGATGGTGAGCAACTGGTGCGTGTTGATGCTGTCTCTGAACCACCGGTTGATTCATTGTCGGAATGTGAAATCGAATCCGACGATGAAGTCGTGATTGATGAGTCTGATGTGGAGACAGGCGATGAGTCGGCTGATTAATTTTTGCTCAGTGCCTGCGGCTCTGCCGCTCCCAGTTTTGGATCGGACCAGCGCCGCACTACAAGATTTTCAGGGCTCAAAAATATCTGTGATGGAGTATTCCCTTCGTGATCGATTGATCGAGTTTATGTGTGAATTTGAGGGGGTGTCGGCGTGAGTGTTAACCGAGAACTCTTGAAGATTCGTGAAGAGATCGATGCGATTGATCAGCAGATTCAGAAACTGATTAACGCACGTGCTGACTGCGCAATGCGTGTTGCTGAAGTCAAGCAGGCTGAAGTGTCAGCCTCCGGTGAAGCACCTGTTTATTACCGACCAGAGCGCGAAGCCCAAATCCTTGCTCGAGTAATGGAGCGTAATGAAGGTCCACTGCCTAAAGAAGAGGTTGCCCGGATTTTCCGCGAAATTATGTCGGGATGTTTGGCGCTTGAGCGACCGTTAGCTGTTGGTTATTTAGGGCCGATAGGCACATTCACGGAGGTCGCTGCGCTGACACACTTCGGTCATGCTGTCGATACCCGACCTCTCACAACAATTTCGGAAGTATTTCGAGACGTTGACGCCGGTAACTTGGATTATGGCGTTGTTCCGATTGAGAATTCGACTGAAGGGATGGTCACGCATACCCTAGAATGTTTCTACGATTCACCGCTCGTGATTTGCGGCGAAGTCGAAATGCGCATTCATCAAGCACTCATGGTAAAACCAGGTACTGATATATCTGCCGTGAAGACCATATTCTCGCATCAACAAAGTTTGGCTCAATGTCGGTTGTGGCTCGATGCAAACTGCCCTGATGCCGAACTTCAAACCGTTTCATCTAACGCTGAGGCTGCTCGATTGGTCTCTGAGTCTCATCCAGACGATGGGTTTGCTGCAGTAGCTGGAGAGCGCGCTGCCGAGACATATGGCTTAATCCTTGTGGCAGGATCGATCGAAGATCGTCCTGACAATACGACCCGTTTCTTGGTGATCGGCAAGCAGACCACGGAGCCCTCAGGGCGTGACAAAACATCGCTCATTGTGTCGGTTAAAAATGGACCTGGCGCCCTGTATCGATTGCTTGAGCCGTTTGAACGGCATGGTATCGATATGACGCGTTTGGAGTCACGTCCCTCACACTCAGGGATCTGGTCGTATCGGTTCTTTATTGATTTTAAAGGGCATGTAGATGATGCGCCAATTCAGGAGTTTTTGGATGATGTTCGCGCGCAATCAGCAGAGCTGAAAATATTGGGTTCATATCCAAGAGCTGTTTTATGAAACAACTCGCAGTCATTGGGCTCGGTTTGATAGGCGCCTCCTGTTGCGCAGCCATCAAACAGCGCGCGCAAGACTGGACGATTTCAGGGTACTCGAGAACTGAGGCGACGCGTCAGCAAGCGCTCGTGAAAGGATTGATTGATCAAAGTTTTGATTCGATCGCTGATGTGGTTCAAGACGCTGATCTCATCCTTATTGCAGTGCCAATGGGTCAATTCCTTTCTGTTTTCAAAGACGTCGAAGCGGCGCGCAACCCCAAGTCTGTTGTGACAGATGCTGGGTCGACGAAAGGTAGTGTGATTCGCGATATCGCGTCCGTTTGTCAGTCAACACCATCTTGGTTTGTGCCGGGTCATCCTATTGCTGGAAGTGAGCAAAGTGGCGTTGATGCGGCTAATCCAGACTTGTATGTCGACCATCAAGTGATTTTGACGCCTGATATGAATACAGCTTCCGATGCATTGGGCTTGGTGTCATCTTTTTGGGAAATCCAAGGAGCTTCCGTTTCACAAATGGATGTCGAGCGCCATGATGAAGTGCTCGCGTTGACGAGTCATTTACCCCACGTTTTGGCGTTCAATCTTGTGCACGCTCTCTCGGATGATGACGAGCATTTAGAAATTTTTCGCTACGCCGCCGGTGGTTTTCGTGATTTTACGCGAATCGCTGCGAGCGATCCGACGATGTGGAGAGATATTAGTCTTGCAAATCAACAGGCAATTCTTGGGGGAATCGACCGATTTGCTGAGCGGCTAAACCACATGCGTGATGCGATCGCTCGCGGAGATGGCGAGTGGGTCATGCGGAGTTTTGAGAGGGCGCGAGCTGCTCGCACATTGTTTTCATCATTGACTGATAAAGGAGCTCATCCGGTGACGGAGACTCATCCTTCTGTTTTTCTAATTACTGCAGCACAACAAGGTATTACTGGAACGATCCGTGTTCCAGGTGATAAATCAATATCACACCGTTCGATTATGTTGGGTGCGCTCGCCGATGGCGTCACAACGGTTGTTGGATTTCTCGAAGGCGAGGATGCCATTGCCACTGTCCAAGCGTTTCGGGACATGGGTGTTCAGATTGATGGCCCTAGCGAGGGTCGTGTTACAGTTCATGGTGTTGGGCGTGAGGGCCTGAAAGCACCAGTGTCTTCTCTCTATATGGGTAACTCAGGCACATCGATGCGCCTACTTTCTGGCATTTTGGCTGGTCAGGTGTTTGACTCAGAGTTAACTGGAGATGCCTCGCTGTCACGTCGCCCTATGCGTCGTGTGAGCGAGCCGTTAGCTGAGCTTGGCGCGATGATAACAACCTCAGAGGATGGTACTCCGCCTCTAAAAATCACGGGGGGCAAACCGTTGACCGGTCACCACACTGACATGCAGGTGGCGAGTGCGCAGGTGAAATCAGCACTGCTATTGGCTGGGTTATATGCTGAGGGTGAGACAAGCGTCACTGAACCGGCACCGACGCGTGATCATACAGAGCGTATGTTGCAAGGATTTGGTTATCCGGTGAAGCGGCAAGGAGCAACGGCTTCTGTGATTGGTGGCGGGCGATTGACTGCTTGTCATATTGATGTGCCTTCGGATATTTCATCGGCAGCATTTTTCTTAGTCGCCGCATCGATTGTTCCGGGTTCTGATTTAACTCTGTCGCATGTCGGTATTAATCCAACACGCGTTGGAATACTTGAGATTTTGAAGCTGATGGGTGCTGATATTGAGGTCCTGAATGCGCGCGAAGTTGGAGGAGAACCTGTTGCTGATTTGCGTGTTCGTCATGCTGCACTCAAGGGCATTGATGTCCCGGAAGCTCTTGTTCCGTTGGCGATCGATGAGTTTCCGGTACTGTTCGTTGCTGCCTGCTGTGCAAGTGGTGAAACACGTGTCACCGGGGCTGAAGAGTTACGGGTGAAAGAGTCTGATCGCATCCAAAGCATGGTCGATGGTTTGAAAGCTCTTGGTGTATCCATTAAAGGGACCCCAGATGGTGCTGTGATTCAAGGTGGTGGCCCTGAATTTCGTTTTGGAAGCGGCACTGTCGAGGCCCATGAGGATCATCGAATTGCAATGGCATTTAGCGTGGCTGGCCTCTTGAGTGTAGGCGGTGTTGTCGTCAATGACTGTGCCAACGTTGCGACGAGTTTCCCAAATTTTGTTGGGTTGGCTCGTGAAACAGGTTTCCCGCTAACGGTCTCTTCGTGACAGTTCCTGTCATTACAATCGATGGACCGAGTGGTGCTGGTAAGGGCACAGCCGCGCGTCTTATTGCGCTCGAACTCGGATTTCATTTGCTTGATTCGGGTGCGATCTACCGAATTTTGGGGTTGGCTGCGACGGATGCACAGATTGAGCTTGATGATATTGACTCGCTGGTTTCTCTCTCAAATTCACTCGATTTGAGTTTTCCATACGATGCCGAGGGTACGGAAATCGTGTTGAATAGCGTTTCTGTCGGCAATCAGTTGAGAACTCAAGTGGTTGCCGATGCCGCGAGTCAAGTCGCTATTCATCCGCCTGTTCGGGACGCTTTGATGGGGCTACAACGCCGCCAGGCAAGGGATCCAGGGCTTGTGGGAGATGGTCGTGATCTTGGAACAATTGTATTTCCCGGTGCCAATTTAAAAATCTTTTTAGATGCGAGTGTCGAAGTGCGCGCGGAGCGTCGATATTTAGAATTAATTGAGTCTGGTCAAATAGTTGAGCGTTCCGCTATACTACGCGACCTCGAAATTCGGGACGTCCGGGATCGGACGCGCAAGGTGGCACCACTGGTACCTGCTGATGACGCGTACGTGATTGATAGTTCAGATAAAACGGCTGCTCAGGTAGTGGCAGATGTACGAGACCTATGTCGAGCGAAGGGTTTGGCATAGGACATGTGAGATTTCAGTGCTGACATCAGCAAGAACGCGCACTGAAATTAAAAACCAACTCCGTTTGGGCTGATCAGGCGGACGGCTTAATGCCGAAAAAATAGGACATTGGAATGAGCGAAACTTTCGCAGAACTCTTTGAACAGAGTCTTAACGACATCGACATGACTCCAGGCGCCATCGTTGATGCCACTGTAGTCGCAATTGAACCAGACTTCGTGATTGTTAACGCGGGTCTGAAATCTGAGGGAGCGATCCCGAAATCACAATTCTTAAACGAGCAAGGTGAACTCGCAATCGCAGTTGGCGATTCAGTCAAAGTTGCTTTGGATGCGGTTGAAGATGGTTTCGGTGCAACACGCCTGTCTCGCGAAAAAGCGAAGCGCGCGGAAGCATGGATCGACCTCGAAAAAGCACACGAAGACAACGCAGTTATTATGGGTATCATCAATGGCAAGGTCAAAGGTGGTTTCACAGTTGACCTCGCAGGTATCCGCGCGTTCTTACCAGGATCCTTGGTCGATGTTCGTCCGGTGCGCGATGTTGCTCATTTGGAGGGTAAAGACCTTGAATTCAAAGTGATTAAACTCGATCAGCGTCGCAACAACGTTGTTGTCTCACGACGAGCAGTCCTTGAGCAGGAGAATTCTGAAGAGCGCGAAGCGCTTCTTGAGAACCTCGTTGAGGGTCAGGCAGTTAAGGGGATCATTAAGAACTTGACCGACTATGGTGCCTTCGTAGACCTCGGCGGTGTTGATGGTCTGTTGCACATCACTGACATGTCTTGGAAGCGCATCAAGCATCCATCAGAAGTCGTTGCTGTTGGCGATGAAGTCGACGTGAAGGTTTTGAAGTTTGATCGCGAGCGTAACCGCGTATCACTCGGTCTGAAGCAGCTTGGCGAAGATCCATGGATCGAAATCAAGAATCGTTACCCAGTGAATACCCGTGTGAATGCGCGTATCACAAATCTGACAGATTACGGTTGCTTTGCTGAAATCGAAGAAGGCGTTGAGGGCCTTGTTCACGTTTCCGAAATGGATTGGACTAACAAGAACGTCCATCCATCGAAGATTGTGTCTTTGGGTGATGAAGTCGAAGTGATGGTTCTTGATATTGATGAAGAGCGTCGTCGTATCTCACTTGGTATCAAGCAATGTAAAGTCAATCCATGGGAAGCATTCTCAGCAACTCATGCGAAAGGCGAGAAAGTGTCCGGCCCGATCAAATCGATCACTGATTTCGGTGTGTTCATTGGTCTTGATGGTGGAATTGATGGCCTGATTCACCTATCTGACTTGTCATGGTCTGAGCCGGGTGAAGTTGCTGTTCGTAACTTCAAGAAGGGCGAAGATCTCGAAGCAGTCATCTTGGCAGTCGACCCAGAGCGCGAGCGGATTTCACTTGGCGTGAAGCAGTTGGAAGAAGATCCAATGGATGGTTTCCTGTCAGGTACAGAAAAAGGTTCTGTCGTTAAGGGCACTGTCACTGAAGTCGAAGCGAAGCAGGCAACCGTCGATCTTGGCGACGGTGTTCTGGCAATTCTGAAAGCTTCAGAGTTGTCACGCGACCGTGTTGAAGATGCACGTAATGTGTTGAACGTCGGTGATGAAGTTGAAGCGAAGATCGCAAACTTGGATCGTAAAACGCGTCAAATTTCATTGTCGGTTCGTGCAATGGAAGAAGCCGAAGAGAAGGAAGCTCTCCGTAACCTGAACGAAGCATCAGCTGATGAAGGTGAGGTTGGCCCTACAACGATCGGTGAGCTGATTAAAGCTCAGATGGAAGGCCGGGAGTAATCCGGCTATTACGGCCGGGCTTTGCCCGGCCAGACATCGGAAGGTCATATGTCAGGTATTACTAAGTCGATGCTCATTGAGCGTATCGCGACACGCTACCCAGCATTACCTCCTAAAGATGTGGAATTAGCTATCAAAGCCATTTTCGACCGCATGAGCCGTCAACTCGGTGAGGGTGGTCGAATTGAGTTACGGGGATTTGGTTCATTTTCCCTGCACAAGCGTAAGGCGCGTGTTGGAAGGAACCCAAAGACCGGTGAATCAGTGGTTTTGGACTCAAAAGCGGTTCCTCACTTTAAGCCCGGTAAAGAGCTGCGGGAAGCGGTGAATAGAGCATTTCTGGATTCCCGGAAATCATGAAGCTCTTGAAGCGACTGGTCACTTTGATCTGGGTATTGACCCTCTTAATGGCCGGTTGCGTTCTTTATCTATTTAATGCTGATCCTGTTGCTATCGATCTCGTTTGGATTCAGGTCCCGCAAACGAGTCTTGCTGTTGTTCTCATTTCGACTTTTTTTGTGGGAGTTGTGACCGGTAGCATTCTGGTATTGATCGCATCGATGATTCCAAAAAGGCGCAAGTCTTTAGATGGCTGATCAACGCATCATCGTTGCTCTCGATGTGTCGACCGCTACCGAATTACGTGAACTCGTGAAGCAGATCTCAAATACACATTGTCGGGCGAAAATCGGTAAAGAGCTCTTCACATCCATAGGGCCTGTAGCTATTGAAATATGTCACGAAGCTGGTCTCGAAGTGTTTCTCGATCTTAAGTTTCATGACATTCCAAATACGTGTGCAAAAGCTGTTCGTGCTGCCGCTCGCTGGGGCGTATGGATGACAAACGTACATTGTTTCGGTGGTACGGATATGATGCGAGCGGCTCGCGAGATCCTAGAAGGTGAGGCACATCGACCGCTATTGATCGGTGTGACTGTCTTGACGAGTCTATCGGAGAGTGGTCTTCAGGAACTGGCGTTTTCGCGCAATCTTGAGTCGCAAGTTGACCATTTGGCAGGCCTCGCTTACGCCAGTGGTTTAGATGGTGTTGTGTGTTCGGCACAAGAGACCCAGAGGCTTCGTGAGTCCTTTGGTGCAGACTTTTGTTTGGTGACGCCAGGGATTCGTCCGAGCTGGTCTGCTACTGATGATCAAACCCGGATCGTCACCCCAAAGGATGCGATTGCCAATGGATCTGATTATTTAGTGATTGGTCGCCCAATTACAGCCTCTGATCATCCTGAAGAAGCGATTGCTCGTATTGTCGAAGAACTCTGACAGGCCTCTCGTCGATTTCTGACATCACTCACTCAAAGCTGACTATCCTCTATTTAGAGGGTACTTATGGAACATCTATTTTTTGCTACCGTGTTGGCGTTGATGACTCTTAACGCATTTGCAGGGCCGGTTGATTTAAATACCGCATCAGCTCAACAAATCGCTGAGTCACTGCATGGGATTGGGTTGTCGAAAGCGAAAAAGATCATTGAATACGGAAACCGGTTTGGTCCAATTGATACACCAGAAGAGCTTTTAGCGATTAAAGGGATTGGTGAAAAAACTCTGGAGAAAAGTCGATCCAAGATGATTACGCGCTTGATTCAGCCACGACAGCCAATTAATCCGGTTGGAGGTCTTGACGAAGCACCTCTGAATCATTAAAGTTCGCGGCCATCCTGAGTTCCGCGATAGCTCAGTTGGTAGAGCAGAAGACTGTTAATCTTTTGGTCGCAGGTTCGAGTCCTGCTCGCGGAGCCATTTCTCTCCAAAGCTCGCTGTATCTTCGGTGCAATTTCGTCGGTTTACTTATTTTAGCAATCAGCTAAACAGATATGGTGGTGGATGAGTACAATACTCCAATGACCCACGACATTTCGCATCCTTTTCAAGTTGTTTCTGACTATGAGCCTGCTGGTGATCAGCCAACAGCGATCAAGATCCTGATCGAAGGTATTGAGGTGGGCCTTGCCCATCAGACACTTCTTGGTGTGACAGGATCTGGTAAAACTTTTACTGTGGCGAAGGTCATCGAGTCGATTAAGCGACCAACAATCGTCATGGTGCACAATAAAACACTGGCCGCGCAGCTGTATGGGGAGTTCAAAGAATTCTTTCCGCACAATGCGGTTGAGTATTTTGTGTCCTATTATGACTATTACCAGCCTGAAGCCTACGTGCCAGCAAGTGATACATTCATCGAAAAAGATGCATCGATCAATGATCACATTGAGCAGATGCGATTATCGGCAACCAAAGCGCTTCTTGAACGCGATGATGTCATCATCGTCGCGACTGTTTCGTCAATTTATGGTCTCGGTGATCCAGAGGCTTATCACGAAATGGTGTTACACCTAACTCGTGGCATGACAATCGACCAGCGTCATATCCTTAGAAGGTTGGCTGAACTTCAATACAAGCGTAATGACATGGATTTTGGACGGGGTACATACCGTGTCCGTGGAGATGTCATCGATATTTTTCCCGCAGAATCTGATCGCGAGGGTGTGCGGGTTGAGCTCTTTGATGATGAAATCGAGCAACTTTCGTATTTTGATCCATTAACTGGTGAAGTTCTCAGGAAAGTTCCACGACTCACCGTTTATCCAAAAACGCATTACGTCACCAGCAAAGATCGGTTGGTCAACACACTCGATGACATTAAGGCCGAGCTTAAAATGCGTTTAGAGCAGTTCAGACAGCAGGGTAAGTTGCTCGAGGCACAACGGTTAGAGCAACGCACTAAGTTTGATCTCGAAATGATCGCTGAGCTTGGTTACTGCCAGGGTATCGAGAATTACTCGCGCTACCTCTCAGGGCGTCCAACTGGCGAAGCTCCGCCGACATTGTTTGATTATTTGCCGCCCGATGCGCTTCTTGTGATTGATGAATCTCATGTCACGGTTCCACAAATTGGAGGGATGTATCGGGGCGACCGCTCGAGAAAAGAGACTCTAGTGGAATATGGTTTTCGACTCCCATCTGCATTGGATAACAGGCCTTTAAAGTTTGAAGAGTGGGAATCACTGGCGCCACAGATGATTTTCGTTTCGGCAACACCTGGTGTGTACGAAAAAGAGCATCAAGCGCAAGTCGCTGAGCAGGTGGTACGCCCGACTGGCTTAGTTGATCCGACGCTTGAAGTCAGGCCAGCAGGCTCGCAGGTGGATGATTGTTTGAGCGAGATCCATGCAGTTGTCGAGAAAGATGAACGTGTTCTGATTACTGTATTAACCAAGCGCATGGCTGAAGATCTGACAGATTACCTGATGGATCACGGTATCCGAGTCCGATATCTGCACTCGGATATTGATACAGTTGAACGTGTCGAAATTATTCGAGATCTTCGAAAAGGCGAATTCGATGTCTTGGTTGGTATTAACTTGTTGCGAGAAGGTCTCGACATGCCCGAAGTGTCTTTGGTTGCCATCATGGACGCGGATAAAGAAGGTTTCCTGCGCTCCGATCGCTCGTTGATACAGACCATTGGCCGTGCGGCGCGAAATGTGAATGGTCGTGCGCTTTTGTATGCGGATAAGATTACTGATTCCATGCAACGAGCAATGGAAGAAACTGAGCGTCGACGCACTAAACAGATCGTGTTTAATCAAGAGCATGGGATTGTGCCAAAGACCATTAAAAAGCGTATCGATGACGTTATGGAAGGTGCGCATCGTGAGACTTCAGGTTCACGTGGAAGAAAGGCAAAAGATAAGGCGGCGAAGTCGACAACTGATGCGCTGATACCGAATAATCCGCAGACCTTGACGCCGCAACAATTATCCAAAGAGATCACCCGTCTTGAAGATGAAATGTTTCAAGCTGCAAAATCTTTGCAATTCGAGCGCGCAGCAGCGATACGTGATGCTGTGGCTGAGCTACAATCGCTAGCATTTAAATAACCAAGGACGACAATGCCAATTCGATTTGCCCCTGCTGTGATGAGTTTGTTCGGTCTTGCACTTGCCTGGCGAGCGTTTTCAGACCTCGGTGGTTGGGAGAGCGGCGTGGGTCGACTCATCTCAATTGGAGCGCTACTCATCGGTTTGGTTACCTTTGGGTCAATTGTGTTGCACCAGTTCCAGAAGGGCGCACTGAAAGAAACGTTTGAAAATCCGCAACTACGTATGTTGCCCGCCTGTCTAACCGTTGGCCTGATGCTTCTGAGTGCCCTACTGACGCCACATATGCCTGGTCTTGCCAACGCAATGATTTGGATCGCAGCGCTTGGTCATTTCATTTTGCTCGCGTGGCTTATCAATGGCTGGTTCCGCGGAGGTCTTGCACTTGAGACGATCTCGCCAATCTGGTTCATCCCGGTTGTGGGTAATATTGTCGTTCCTGTTGGCGCAATTGCGTCTGGTGAGGTGATGTTGGCTTGGTTCGGTTTTTCGGTCGGAATTGTTTTGTGGCTGATGTTGCTTCCAATCGTTTTTTTTAGACTCATTCATGGCAAGCCGATACCTGATGAACTTGAGAGTACCCAAATGGTTTTGGTCGCTCCCCCAGCAATTGGGTCTGTATCGTGGTCACTGTTAGCTGGTGATCAGGCTGTCGTTCCAGGAGCAGTCCTGTTATCGGTGGCATTCTTTTTGATGCTGACTTTGATCCCAATGGTTTTGCGGGTGATTAGCAGACCGTTTGTGCCGGCTAATTGGGCGTTTGGATTTCCATTGGCAGCATTGAGTACAGGACTTGCTACCTACAGTATCTTACTTGAACGCGAAATCCTCATGGGTATCGGGTTGTTTGTTTTATTGCTAGTTTCAGCACTGATTATTTGGGCTTTGTCTGGCTCAGCTCGAGTTTTGGTTAAGAGTTAAGTTATGCGTGTTTTAGTCACCGGCTCGGCCGGCTTTATTGGATCCGCTGTAAGTCATCGTTTATTGGATCGTGGCGATGAAGTTGTGGGTCTTGATAATTACAACGATTACTACGAAGTCTCTTTGAAAGAGGCGCGCGGTCAACGTCTATTGGAGCGTGCGGGCTACACTGAGATGCGTGCGAGCGTGGAAGCTAGAGAGGCGCTTGAGGAGCTTTTTAAAACGCACAAGATTGATCGGGTGGTGCATCTCGCCGCGCAAGCAGGTGTTCGTTATTCGCTTGAAAATCCTCATGCCTATATCGACGCCAATCTTGTCGGTTTTATGAATATTTTAGAATGTTGTCGTCATCATGAGATCGATCATTTGGTGTATGGATCGTCGAGCTCTGTTTACGGTGCAAATGAATCACTACCCTTTCGTGTTGAGGATTCAGTCGACCATCCGGTAAGCCTTTACGCTGCGACCAAGAAAGCCAATGAATTGATGGCGCATACCTATAGTCATCTGTTTGGTTTGCCAACGACAGGGCTCAGACTTTTTACCGTGTATGGCCCATGGGGTCGCCCTGACATGGCGCTCTTTAAGTTTTCTCGAGCGATTCTGACAGGTGGTACCGTTCAGTTGTTCAATGGCGGTCACCACAAACGTGACTTCACATTTGTTTCGGATGTTGTTGATGGCGTGATTGGTACGCTCGATCAAATTGCGACTCCTGATCCTACATACGATCCGCTGACGCCGAATCCAGGTACATCGAATGTTCCATGGCGTGTCTATAACATTGGGTCTGACCGTCCGGTTGATTTGATTCGTTACCTTGAGCTCATCGAAGAGACATGTGGCAAGAAAGCAAAAGTTGAGTCACTGCCGATGCAACCGGGTGATGTCATCGCGACTCACGCCGATGTGTCAGCTTTAAATGCGGCAATTGGATACGCTCCGCGTGTCACCGTGGAAGAGGGAATTCCACAGTTTGTCGATTGGTTTAGAAATTACTACAGCCTGTAGGAAGACGCTTTACATCAATGCTGAAGGCTGTATACTTCGCCGCTCTTCAGGCGCGTAGCTCAGTTGGTTAGAGCGCCACCTTGACATGGTGGAGGTCGTTGGTTCGATTCCAATCGCGCCTACCAAATTACAACCACATTGGAAGGCCCTTGGTATAGGTCACCAGATCGGAGTTGGAAATGCCCGTAATTACTCTTCCTGATGGATCCAAGCGTGAGTTTGAAGGTCCAATCTGCGCTATGGACGTTGCCGAATCAATCGGCCCAGGAATCGCCAAAGCAACAATTTGCGCACGTATTGATGGCGAATTAAAAGATGTCTCTGACATCATCAGCCATGATGCAAATCTGTCGTTGATCACTGCCAAGGATCCTGAAGGCCTTGAGGTGATCCGTCACTCATTTGCGCACTTGGTTGGTCACGCTGGAAAGCAACTTTTCCCTGGAATCAAGATGGCGATTGGACCTGTGATTGAGCATGGGTTTTATTACGATGTTGAGTATGAGCGACAATTGACTCCAGAGGATCTGGAAGCACTTGAGAAGAGAATCCAAGAGCTCGTCAAAACCGATTACCCAGTGATGAAACAGTGGGCCTCGCGTGAAGAAGCGATTGCGGAATTTAAAGAGCGTCAGGAGCCTTACAAGCTCGAGATTATCGAGCAGGACATTCCTGATGATGGTCATGCGATTGGCCTGTATCACCATCAGGAATACATGGATATGTGCCGTGGGCCCCATGTGCCCAACACACGGTTCCTTCGTCACTTCAAGCTAACCAATGTAACCGGCGCTTATTGGCGCGGCAATGTGGCCAATAAGCAACTACAGCGGATCTATGGGATCGCATTTACTTCCAAGCAAGATTTGGATGCGCATTTGAAGTTCTTGGAGGAAGCGGCTAAACGAGATCATCGTAATCTGGCAAAGACGCTGGACCTTTTTCACTTGCAAGAAGAAGCGCCAGGTATGGTGTTCTGGCATCCAAATGGTTGGGCTGTCTATCGTGTGCTTGAAGATTATATCCGCGATCGTTTGGAGCATTCTGGTTATCAGGAAATTCGCACTCCACAGCTCGTTGATCAGCGGCTATGGGAGGCATCAGGTCACTGGGATAAGTACCAAGAAAATATGTTCGTGACATCGAGTGAGAGCCGAGATTACGCGGTGAAACCGATGAACTGTCCTTGTCATGTTCAGATTTACAACAAGAAAATTACGTCTTACCGCGAGCTTCCAGTTCGCTTAGCTGAATTCGGCTCGTGTCACCGTAACGAACCATCAGGATCGCTACACGGTTTGATGCGTGTTCGTAATTTTGTGCAGGACGATGCCCACATTTTCTGTACGGAAGATCAGATTACAGATGAGGTGAAAACCTTTAATCAACTGTTGACTGAGGTCTATCACGATATGGGCTTCGACGAGATGATCGTCCGAATCTCAACGCGTCCGGAAAAGCGGGTTGGTGATGATGCAACTTGGGATAAAGCTGAAAAAGCGCTGTCTGATGCTCTGAATGATTTGGGAGTCGAATGGGAAGAACTTCCCGGAGAAGGTGCATTCTATGGACCAAAAATTGAGTATTCACTAAAAGATTGTTTGGGCCGTGTATGGCAATGCGGAACGATGCAGGTCGATTTTTCGATGCCAGGACGTCTCGGCGCAGAATATGTTGCTGAAGATGGGTCGAAGCAAACTCCGGTAATGTTGCACCGAGCGATTTTGGGGAGTTTAGAGCGTTTCGTCGGGATTTTGCTTGAAAATACAGCTGGTTTGCTCCCGCCGTGGCTTTCTCCAACACAAGCGGTTGTGCTGACGATCACTGATTCACAGCACGAATATGCTAAAAATGTGGAAAAAATGCTTGTTGCTCAAGGTCTTCGCGTTAAATCCGATTTGCGCAATGAGA
>JAYNIS010000023.1:0-13933 GCA_038109325.1 Gammaproteobacteria bacterium
GCTCGCGCTTTTTCGGTAAACCGAGTATCTGCATTGTCTTCTCGTAAAGCCAACCGATATTCAGCGCGCGATGTGAACATTCGATAGGGCTCTTGGGTCCCTAACGTAACTAAATCGTCAACCATGACGCCCAAGTAACCTTCATCACGTCCAACCGTCCATGACTCTTTATCGTGCGCTCGTAATGCTGCATTTGCGCCAGCTAACAAGCCTTGTGCGCCAGCCTCTTCGTAGCCTGTGGTCCCGTTTATTTGACCAGCGAAATATAAGTTACTAATCAGCTTACTTTCTAAGGTTGAATTCAAATCACGCGGATCAAAAAAATCATATTCAATAGCGTAACCCGGCCTTGTAATGACAGCGTTGGCACACCCTTTCATTGAACGAACTATATCCAATTGAACCTCATAAGGTAGAGACGTGCTCACTCCATTTGGGTACAACTCGTGAGACGTTAAGCCTTCTGGCTCCAAGAAAACCTGATGCGTTGGTTTATCAGCAAAACGCACTATTTTGTCTTCAATCGATGGACAGTAACGCGGGCCGATGCCCTCAATCACTCCGGCATACATCGGACTCAAATGTAAGTTGTCTAAAATAATGTCGCGAGTCTTTTCTGTGGTTCTCGATAAATAACAAGAAATTTGTGTTGGATGTTCATTTCCAACACTCATCATCGATAAATAAGGTGTTGGTGTGTCTCCAGGCTGTTCCGGCAAACTTGCTAGATCAACAGAGCGAGAATCTATCCGAGGTGGTGTTCCTGTTTTTAACCTGGCAATTCGAAATGGTTTATCGCGTAACGACTTTGCTAAATCGTTTGATGCAGGATCTCCAGCACGTCCACCGGATTGTCGATTCATCCCTATGTGAATTTGACCCGCTAAAAATGTTCCTGCTGTAATAACCACTGTTTTGGATCGAAGCGTCAGACCCATCGCCAATACAACACCCATCACCTGATCGTTTTCGATAATGAGATCAGAAACTGGTTGCTGAAACACTGTAAGGTTAGGCGTAGTTTCTATCGCATATCGCATGTGTTGGCGATATAGCATTCGGTCTGCTTGAGCCCGTGTCGCTCGAACTGCTGGTCCTTTTCGTTGATTTAATATACGAAATTGAATACCGGCCCGATCTGTTATTTTTGCCATTAAGCCGTCACAAGCATCAATCTCTCGAACCAGATGACTCTTTCCGATTCCACCAATCGCTGGATTACAAGACATTTGACCAAGCGTTTCTATGGCGTGAGTCACCAGTAAGGTATCACAACCCATCCGAGCTGCTGCATGTGCGGCCTCAGTACCAGCATGACCACCGCCGATAACGATGACATCAAACAAACGTGTGTAATCCATATATATAAAAGAATATTTAAAGAAAAGTATTGTTTAAGTTATTTATATTACGGGTGTTTCCTGTTGTGGAAAAGGTATTTTTTTATTGCGTTATCAGAGAGTTAAAGCATTTCTTATGGTGTGGGTAAGCAGGCATGAGATTGCAGGAGAACTTGTTGACAGCATTGTACAAAAGGTTGAGTTATCCACGCGGGTATTTGTACATAAGTTATTCATTTATTTATGCTGTGCCTTTCCACATCATTTACCAATACAAAAATTCGAGAAAATTGAAGTTAACAGATCGTCGGATGTAAAGGTTCCAGTGATTTCAGAAAGAGCGTTTTGTGTCAGGCGTAAGTCTTCAGCGACTAAGTCGATGGTTTCAATGGCAAGGCGATGGTGGGTTGCCGCTTCAATGTACTCCTCAGCATTTCTAAGGTGTTCTAGATGCCGTTGTCGTGCTAAGAATGGTGTTTCTGAGTGAGTTGTTAAACTCAATTTTTCAAGTAACCAGTTACGAAAATCTGTTAATCCTTGACCTGTTTTTGCTGAGATTTCGAGCAATGGATAATTTGTATGGTTTTCGATTGGTTCGATTTGTATGTCAATTTTGGTACTTAATAAACCAACCATAGTGTCTGTGTTTCCGACGAGATTACGAACAGTATTTTCTGAGATTCTGTGATGGCGTTCATCAAATAGGCAGAGGACTAGATCAGCTGTTTGTATCGCATTGATGGCACGATTGATCCCTTCATTTTCGATTACATCATCAGTTGGTCGAATTCCCGCGGTATCGGTAATTCGTATCTCAAGTCCATCAATTAGTAAGTCATGACGAATTAAGTCTCTGGTGGTTCCTGGAATATCAGTGACGATAGCGAGAGGTTCTTTTGCAAGTGCATTGAGTAACGAACTTTTTCCAGCATTTGGTTCACCAATTAAGACAATCTCAGATGATCGATTCAGCTTGGCGCCGTCGTTTGCGGAAGAGATAAGATTCGCGAGATCGCTTTTGATGAGGTTGATCGTTGAGGAAAAGGCTTCAACGTTATCAGGTTTAATATCTTCATCTGGGAAGTCTATGTGGGCTTCAACCTGTGTTCTTAAGTTGATGAGCGCAGTAACAATTGCATTCACTTGATTTCCGAATTGCCCTTGTAGGGAATTATTCGCTGCTTTTACAGCAGATAGTGAAGAGGCGTTGATTAAATCACTGATTGCTTCAGCCTGGGTTAGATCGATTTTTCCGTTCAGAAAAGCACGTCGACTGAATTCGCCAGGTTCAGCAAGTCGAGCACCAAGCGCTGTCATCAGTCGAAGGATTGTTTGAATGACAACTGGTCCGCCATGGCCCTGAAATTCAACAGTATCCTCACCCGTGAAGCTATGGGGTGCTACAAAATAAATCCAGATGCCTGTATCGATGATTTGGTTGTCGGACGTAATTGATCCGAAGGTAGCGACGCGTGGCTTAAGAAATTTCCCACTGAGTATCCGTGCTATCTCGGTGCTTTGGGGTCCTGAAAGGCGAATGATACTGATCGCCCCACGACCAGGAGCTGTAGCCGAGGCGACGATCGTATCCGAGTGAATCATGAGTGTTGATGGTCAGCTTTTTCGATAGATTTTGTGATGACCCACTGCTGAGCAATCGACAAAATGTTGTTGATTACCCAATACAGAACGAGTCCTGCCGGGAACCATAAGAAAAAGAATGTAAATGCGACCGGCATGTACTTCATGATTTTTGCTTGCATTGGATCTGGCGGTGTCGGGTTAAGCGATGTTTGGATATACATCGATACGCCCATTAATAATGGAAGAATGAAATAAGGGTCCTTAACGCTGAGATCGTTGATCCATAAAATGAATGGAGCTTGACGGAGTTCAACGCTTTCCATCAGCACCCAATACAACGCAATGAATACCGGCATTTGTACAAGGATTGGTAAACAACCACCTAGCGGATTGATCTTTTCGCGCTTGTAAAGATCCATCATTTCTTTGGACATGCGTTGACGATCGTCGCCATATAATTCGCGCATCCGTGTAATTTCAGGCGTGAACTTACGCATTTTAGCCATCGACTTATAGGCGGCTGCCGAAAGCTGAAAGAACGCTGCTTTGACGATCACTGTGACTAAAATAATAGCGAAGCCCCAGTTACCAACGTATGTTTGAATGAATTTAAGTAGCCAGAAAAGAGGTTGAGCGATAAACCAAAGCCACCCGTAATCAACGACGAGTTCAAGACCTGGCGATAGTAATTCTAGGGTATCTTGGTCTTTAGGTCCGACATAAAGCGTAGCTGATGTCTGTTTTGTTTCCCCCGCAGAAATCATTAGGTCTGGACTAATGATGCTCCCAATGAAGTGACCGTCTTGGTTTGTACGGAACGAATAAAGGTGTGTTTGGTCGTCAGCAGGAACCCATGCACTCGTAAAATAGTGCTGAAGTAAGGCTAGGTATCCACCAGATACAGAATTATTTTTCAATTCAGTATTGAGTGCGCGGGCAGCTGTCGCGGTTTCAAAGTCTGTGAATGAGATTTTACGATATCGTTCATCAGCTGTTCTTAGCGCATACCCTAAAAATGCTTGCATACCCATCGAGTTTTGGATTGAAGGGTCTTCTGAATTATCTCGTTTTAACTGGACAAAAGGAGATACCGTTTTAGATGTATCCGATGTGTTTTCAATTGTGTGAGTGACTTTGATGTCGTAACGCGTAGGATCAATGTAAAAGGTTTTAGTAACCACGAGCCCCATTTGTGTCATAGTCCGAATAGAGATATCAGTTGGTTGTTCGATGCGATATCGATCTTGTTCTGCTTTATAGATAGGCCGGCCTGATGAAGAGGCGTCTGGCCCGTCTGTTCCGACTAATCCGCTTTGAGCAATATAGGTACGGTCTTCTTTATCGAGTAATGCAATTGGGTTATCTGGATTTTTTAATGAAACAGGAAACTCTTTGAGCAAGACTTGACTGATATCGCCGCCTGTTAGGGCAATGGTGATATCGCTAAGTGGTGTACTAACAACAATATGATCGCCTGTCGCATTTGATTCGAGAGGTGCGACAGGTGCTTGTGTCAGTCCGCTCCCTGAAGGGATTTCGTTGGCTACAGCGGGTTGTGAATTGACCGGCTGTGCGGTGGTGGGAACCTGAGAGACTTCGTTAGCTGTTTCCGCGTAACGGTTCCACTGGAGGAAGAGCACGTAAGTCAATATGCCTAGGATTGCAAGAAGGCCTGTGCGTTGAATATCCATTAATGTTGTCTCGTTTTTCCTTTATATTCAGGGACCGGATCATATCCGCCAGGATGGCCAGGATGACATTTACCGATTCGTTTTATTCCCAACCATAAGCCTTTATATACGCCATACTTTTCGATGGCTTCTATCATATATGCCGAGCAAGTTGGTTGAAACCGACACGATGGCGGGATTAATGGGGACACAAAGTACCGGTAGAAACGGATTACCGCAATTGCCAAAGCACCAAAAACTCCATTATGACGCATCAATAGTCTCAAGGCGTTTGAACAGTTTGGTAAAAGCGCTGTTGAGCTCATCTTGCAAAAGCGATGATCTCAAATTATCTGGTACCTGTCGTGCAATGACGATGATGTCGCTATGTGGAGTCGTGCAGTATCCACGTAGATATTCTCGTATTACTCGTCGAAAACGGTTGCGATCGACAGCCCGTCGGATTTTTTTCTTCGAAGTGACGAAGCCGATGCGATGTCCTGATGCCGCAGGGTTTAATTTTGCTAAAACTAAAAAGTCCCGAGTGCTTGATTTGGCATCGGGACTTTCAAATACGGCGTCAAAATCGCTACGCGACGGTAATGAGACAACCGTCATGCGAGGATCTTCTTAAGCAGAGAGGCGCTTGCGACCTTTTGCACGGCGACGAGCGATGATCTGACGACCGCTCTTCGTAGCCATGCGTGCACGGAACCCATGATTTCGAGCGCGTTTGAGGACGCTTGGCTGAAACGTACGTTTCATAACTCTATTCCTATTAATTCAAAATTAAGGGTCGCGAAGTGTACCTAAAGAGCACCTGGATTCAAAGAATTTTTCATGTTCTTTGGTCAAGTAACGTTTTTTGGTGATTAAGATTCGTACAGATCTTTGCTGTGGATAGAATTAGATACTATCGTTTAAAAATTGAATTTTAACAGGTTTTTTAGATTATTCTTAGATAAACGCGCAAGTTATCCACAAATTGATCCAAAAACATTTTTTTCCTGATAAATCAAAGTGTTATTAAATAGTTGGGGTGTTGCTATTGACCTGGGGCGGATAGTTTGTGCATAACTTATCCCCGTCGGGGGAAAATAACAAATGAAGTGGGATGTGTGTGTTGAACAGCTTGCAGCGGAATTAACTGCAGAGCAACTGAATACATGGATAAAGCCTTTGCAGGTCGAGGAGACTGCTCAGTCCATTTATCTTTTTGCTCCAAACCGTTTTGTTAAGGAGTGGGTGGCAGATCGATATCTTGATCGTATCCAGTCTTTTTACTCTCAGCATGTAGGTGGCACTTTTCATGTGTCGGTTCGGGTGGGGTCCTCGGCTCCCAATCCATCGCTTGGGCAATCGGATAGGCCGTCAGTAGATCGCCTCAAAACGCTGGAAAAACAACCTAATGCGAAATTGGCTGAGGTGCAGAACCGTGAGCCGGCGGTCGTCGAAGGGTCTATCAAGCACAGCAATCGATTGAATTCCGATTTCCGGTTCAACAATTTTGTTGAAGGTAAATCAAACCAATTGGCAAGAGCCGCTGCTCAGCGTGTTTCTGAAAAGCCGGGGTCAGAATATAATCCTCTGTTTCTCTATGGAGATACGGGTCTCGGTAAAACGCATCTAATGCACGCAGTTGGTAATCAAATTCGTTCACAAAATCCAAATGCGAAAATTATTTATGTGCACTCTGAACGGTTCGTCGCGGATATGGTGAAAGCACTGCAGCTAAACGCGATCGCTGATTTCAAACGGGTGTATCGCAATGTGGATGCATTGTTGATTGATGATATTCAATTTTTTGCAGGCAAAGAAAAATCGCAAGAAGAATTTTTTCACACGTTTAATAGTCTCTTAGAAGGTGGGCAACAGATCATCCTAACCTCGGATCGTTATCCGAAAGAAATTGACAATATGGAAGATCGATTGAAGTCCCGCTTTGGTTGGGGTTTGACCGTCAGGCTTGAGCCGCCAGAGCTTGAAACACGTGTGGCAATTTTAATTAATAAAGCGCAGGAAGCGGGTGTTGACTTGAAGCGAGACTGTGCGTTTTTTATAGCGCAAAAAGTTAGAAGTAACGTTCGGGATTTGGAAGGGGCTTTAAAGCGAGTGTTGGCGAACGCGCATTTTTTTGGTGAAGCAATTACGTTGGATTTTGTTAGAGAAACATTGAGGGATTTAATAGCTGTTCATGACCGCCAAATCTCTTTAGACAATATTCAGCGAATGGTTTCAGATTACTATAAAATTAAAATTTCTGATCTTTTGTCAAAGCGGCGAAATCGGTCGATAGCCAGGCCGCGTCAAGTCGCAATGGCCTTGTGCAAAGAGCTGACAGATCATTCTCTCCCTGAAATTGGAGAGGCGTTTGGTGGTCGAGACCATACGACAGTTTTGCATGCATGCAGAAAGGTCAGAGAATTATGTGACACCGATTTGGCAATCCGAGATGATTATAGCAATCTGTTAAAAGCACTGACTGGATAAGGAACGACCATGGAATTTTCGGTTTCTCGCGAACAGTTACTCGAGAAAGCACAGACTGCGGCATCCGTGGTTGAGCGTAAGCAGACAATGGCGATTTTAGCGAATGTATTGATAGAAGTCGATGCAACAGGAGCTGTTGTCACAGGTACTGATCTCGATACAGAAGTATCGACCAATATGGAGTTGGTCGAAGTTGCTTCTGGTGGAGCCATCACAGTTCCTGGCAAGAAGTTGGTCGATATTGCAAAAGCACTGCCTGAAGGTTCAGTCGTTCAGTTTAAACAAGATGGAACACAGATGTTGTTGTCATCAGGGCGGTCTCGTTTCAAGTTGGCAACGCTTTCAGCAGCCGATTATCCAAGGCTTGAAATTCGAGGGGATCTAACATCAGTTTCGCTAGCGAAAGGGCCGCTCCAGGATTCGATTGGCAAGACTCAGTTTGCAATGGCTCAGCAGGATGTGCGGTATTATTTAAATGGTATGCTTTTTTCGATCGGTGGCGGAGAGTTCAGAACAGTTGCAACCGATGGCCATCGTTTGAGCCTCTATCAAAGGGCGCTCGAAGGGATGTCATCTGAGCCATCATCACTGATCGTGCCTCGGAAAGCGGTATTAGAGCTTGCGCGATTGGCGAACAGCGTTGATGAGTCAGTAGAGCTTGCGTTTTCAACCAGCCATTTTCGTGTCTCAGGCGCGACTTTTGTGTTCACGAGTGTGCTGATTGATGGGCGGTTTCCTGATTACGAGCGGGTGGTGCCACAGGGCGGTGATCACGTTGTGCGTGCCGATCGTAAGCGTTTGAGAGAAGTACTCCTTCGAGCTTCAATTTTGTCCAGTGAGCAATACCGAGGGGTTCGCCTTCGTCTGTCACAGGGGCAAATTGACGTCATGGCAAACAACGCGGAACAAGAAGAGGCGCAAGAGTCTTTGGAAGTCGAGTTTGTTGGGCAAGACGGTTTCGAAATCGGTTTCAATGTGAGCTATCTACTGGACGTACTAGCTACGATTGAAACAGAAATGGTCGAGTTGCGGTTTGGGGATAGCAATCGAAGCGCTCTCATCCTGGGCGTTGGGGACGATGCTGGGCGTTATGTCGTGATGCCAATGCGTCTATAAGTGATCAATTCACTACACATACACCATGTAAGAGGGCTCGAGGAGACGTCATTGTCACTCGGGCCTTCTCTTAATTTATGGGTTGGAGACAACGGTGCGGGTAAGACGTCCGTACTTGAGGCTGTATCAATCCTATCAGTTGGACGCAGTTTTGCGACTCCTCGTATAAAGTCTGTGATTGCCTTTGATCAGCCGAGCCTGACTGTATTTGGACATGTCAGTAACGAGTCGGAGGTTCACCGGATGGCTATTCAAGTCAGTCGCGAGGATGGACGGAAGCTGCGTCTTGATGGTTCGATTGCGCGCGGACAGGCCGCATTAAGTCGGTTGTTACCGGTTTTGCAGATTACGCCGCACGCGACAAATTTGCTATCGGGGACTCCGGGTGATCGGCGTCGATTTCTGGATTGGGGGGCATTTCATTGGTCGGGGGGAAACGCGTCGATTTTTTCGTCGTTTCGAAGAGCTCTTTTGCAGCGGAACACAGCACTACGTAGTGGTATACTTACCCTCGAGTCGCTAAAGCCTTGGGATCGGCAAATATCCGAATACGGGGAAGCGATTGATGGATGGCGAAGGGCGTTTTTGAATAATTTAATCCCGTTATTTGTTTCGCTGTGCCAGCGTTTCGAGTTAGGTATCGAATTAAATCTGTCATATAAAAATGGATGGGGCCCTGGCATGTTGTCGGGTGCGCTGGAACAGAGCCTCCATCGGGACGTTAAGGCGAGGGCGACATTGGTCGGCCCGCAGCGCGCGGATTTTGAGATCGCCCGTTGCGGGGAGCGTGCAGCTGATACGCTGAGTAGAGGGCAGGTGAAAATTGCGAACCTAGCCTTGGTATTGTCGCAATTGCAGGCTGCCTCGAGATTAGGAATATCGCCCGTATTGTGTCTTGATGATATTAGCGCGGAGCTGGACGGTGAGTTTTTGTCGCGTGTGTGGCGTGTGATTTTGGAAAGTGGTGTGCAAGTGCTTGCCACCGGTATTAGTGTTGAACGAACCGGTTTGGATTCAGATTGGTTGCGGGATGCAAACGTGTTTCACGTGAAACACGGGATCGTTGAATCGAAGTAAGGAAGAATGATGGAACAGAACCAGTCGCCAGGGAATTATGATGGAAGTTCGATTAAAGTCCTGAAAGGGCTTGAGGCCGTCAGAAAGCGCCCAGGGATGTATATCGGCAACACCGATGATGGAACTGGTCTTCATCACATGGTCTTTGAGGTGGTTGACAACTCAATCGATGAAGCATTGGCCGGGCATTGTGACTTGATCGATGTGGTTATACACACGGATGGCTCTGTTACTGTGCAGGATAACGGTCGTGGTATTCCGGTTGATGCGCATGAAGAAGGCAAGAGTGCGGCCGAAATCATTTTGACGGTGCTACATGCTGGTGGGAAGTTTGATGAAAATTCATACAAGGTTTCTGGTGGTCTTCATGGTGTTGGGGTATCTGTCGTAAATGCTTTGAGTGAAAAGTTGGTGTTGACTGTTCGAAGAGATGGGGCTGTTTGG
The DNA here is from genome assembly GCA_038109325.1 of Gammaproteobacteria bacterium. Taxonomy (GTDB): domain Bacteria; phylum Pseudomonadota; class Gammaproteobacteria; order Pseudomonadales; family Litorivicinaceae; genus HIMB30. The sequence goes on from JAYNIS010000023.1 coordinate 9,722, forward strand.
GAGCAGGAATATCGACATGGCGATCCTCAGGCCCCACTAGCGTCTGTAGGGACGACTTCTGAGACTGGAACCACTGTTCGATTTAAGCCATCGGCTGGAACCTTTGCTATAACAGAGTTTAGTTATGACGTACTCGCAAAACGGTTGCGCGAGTTATCGTTTTTGAATTCTGGGGTTCGAATTAAGCTGACGGAGGAAGGTACAGGACAGTCGGAGGTGTTCGAGTATGAGGGGGGGCTGTCTGCATTCGTCGGTTATCTGGGCAAAAACAAGACCTCGATTTGTGATGTATTCCATTTCATCTCGCCAGAGCGTGAGGACGGCATTGGTGTGGAGGTTGCGCTCCAGTGGTACGACACCTACCAAGAGAACATTTTCTGTTATACCAATAACATTCCTCAGAAAGATGGCGGTACCCACTTGGAGGGCTTTCGGGCATCTTTGACTCGTTCTTTGAATCAATACATTGAGGAAGAGCAACTGTTGAAGAAAGCAAAGGTTGCAACTTCCGGCGACGACGCGCGAGAGGGCTTGACTGCGATTATTTCTGTGAAAGCACCCGATCCAAAATTTTCATCTCAAACTAAAGATAAGCTTGTTTCACAAGAGGTAAAAACTGCTGTTCAGCAGGAAATGCGTGAGGCATTTCAAACATTTTTGGCAGAGCGCCCTTCAGAAGCAAAGCAAATCGTGGCGAAGATGATTGATGCGGCGCGTGCGCGTGAAGCTGCTCGAAAGGCGCGTGAGCTGACTCGACGGAAGGGTGCGCTTGATATTGCGGGACTGCCCGGGAAATTAGCCGATTGTCAGGAGAAAGATCCTGGTCTGTCAGAGTTGTTCCTTGTTGAGGGTGATTCTGCTGGCGGATCTGCAAAGCAAGGTAGAGATCGCAAGACTCAGGCGATTCTTCCATTAAAAGGTAAAATTCTTAATGTTGAAAAAGCTCGCTTCGATAAGTTGCTGAGCTCGCAAGAGGTTGGAACTTTAGTTACTGCGCTTGGCTGTTCGATTGGGCCAGAGTTCGATATCGATAAGCTCAGATACCATAAAATTATCATTATGACGGATGCTGATGTTGACGGCGCACACATCCGTACTTTGTTGCTGACATTTTTTTATCGCCATCTGAAAGAGGTGGTGGAGCGAGGGCATGTCTACATTGCCCAGCCGCCGCTTTATAAAGTAAAGCGCGGTAAGCAGGAGCAGTATTTGAAAGATGAGGCTGCGCTTGATGCTTATTTAACACATATGGCTTTGGACGGTGCCGCCGTTCACCCAACTGCAGGTGATTCAATCTCTGGAGAAGTACTTGAACGGCTTTTCGCAACCTATCGGGAGGGCCGGAGTGTGGCAGAGAGGCTTTATCGCCTCTATCCATATGAGGTATTGCATGGAATGTTGTTCGTGAGTCCCCTCGTGCTTGATGACTTGAAAGACAAGACAAGGCTTGAGCGTTTTGCCAGTGAGTTAGCTGGTGAATTGCCTAGCGATCCTCGGGAAGGCATGTTTTTTAGGGTGCTTGTAGAGCCGGATCCAGAAAGAAATGAATCGCGGATCGTTGTTGAGTGTATTCAACATGGCCTCATGGACCGGTTTGTTTTCGGTCATCAATTTTTTGATGGCGGTGATTTCTCGCAGATTGCTAAGGCAGCCGGGTTGTTAGTTGGATTAATGGGTAGTGGCGCAAGTGTGTCCCGTGGCGAAAAAACATGTGGGGTCACGGGATTCGAGCAGGCATATGATTGGTTGATGTCGGAGGCGAGACGCGGGCCGCAAATTCAGCGGTACAAAGGGCTTGGTGAAATGAATCCGGATCAGTTGTGGGAGACCACAATGGATAGTACGACGCGTCGTCTCCTCAAAGTTACAGTCGAAGACATGATTGCCGCTGACCAGATCTTTGTTACGTTGATGGGTGATGAAGTTGAGCCGCGTCGGGAGTTTATCGAGGCAAACGCGCTCAATGTGTCGAATCTAGACGTTTAGACGCGGGACAGTAACCAAGCGACAAATTCGGCAAGGTCATCGAAGATGGGAGTCGTTTCACGTGAAACGACGCCTTTTCTTAGTTCGCGCTCACCCTTTCCTGTTCGAACAAGTGCGCCTCGGATTCCCATGCGGTGAGCGCACTCAACATCCTTCGCAGTATCGCCTACCATCCAGGATGTGTCTGAATCGAGCCGGAACTCTTCATTGATCGTCGTCAAGAGACCTGTGCTTGGTTTTCTACAGGTGCACTTCGCATCGGGGTGGTGCGGGCAATACACGATCATCCGGATGACCCCGCCCATCGCCTCAAGCTCGTTGATCATTTTCTGATGAATTTGATCGAGTGTCTGTATGGAAAAAAGCCCTCGACCTAGGCCGCTTTGATTTGTGGCGACGCATACATCGTAGCCCGCATCATTGAGCTTCTTGATCGCCTCGAGGGAGCCGGGGATCGCCTGCCACTCGCGGGGGGACTTGATGTATTCATCTGAGTCTTGATTAATTACACCGTCACGGTCGAGAATGATTATAGGCACTAAAGTCTACTGCTGAATCAGGTTAAAGTCGGCAACGATTCGGTAAGTATCTCGAACCATTCGACATAGCTCGATGCGGTTTGTTCGAACTGTTCGATCATCATCGTTGACCATCACGGCATCGAAGAATGCGTCAGTACCGGGCTTCATGTCCAGAAGGCTCGCGATTGCGTCTGGGAATGTTTCACGTGAAACAGCGTCTCGCACTTGAGCCGATACGCTGGAAACCGAATCAAATAAAGCCTTCTCGGAGGGATGTTTGAATAGCGCTGTGTCGACGGAATGAGACTCCACATCTGCATCTTTCAATAAGTTAACAACCCGCTTGTTGGTTGCGACAAGTGCTGTGAATTCCGGCTTTTCTGAAAAACTGGTCAACGATCTTACGCGAGATTCTGTCTGCGCTGTCGATAAGCCATTCGAGGCCTGAATTGCGACCACGAAGTCATGTCGATATCCTGCTTCAGTGAGTCTTACTCTCTCCCGGTCTTTAACGAATTGCCTCAATTGATCTTGCGACTCTCTCAATGACTCTACCGGTTGGGCGTTGAAAGCCTTGTTCACCCAGTCGGTAAGGTCAAGTTTCAGCAAAGGATGTTCATTGAGTCGCAATATTCCAATCGCTGCTCGGCGAAGAGCGAATGGATCCTTGCTGCCAGTGGGTGGTTGATTGACAGCAAATAGGCCCGCTAATGTGTCCAAGCGGTCGGATAACGCGAGCAGTGTTCCATAGATGTCTTCCGGCACGGCATCAGATGCGCTCGCTGGCTGATACAGCCCTTGGATCGCTTGGCACACTTCTGGCGATTCACCGTCGAGTCCCGCGTAGATAGTCCCAATCTCTCCCTGTAATTCGTCAAACTCCAAAACCATTTCAGAAACCAAGTCGCAGCGTGATAATTCTACTACTCGGTTCATTACGGCTACATCTGCATTGACTGCAGCAGCCATTTCAGTAGCTAATCTCGCGACCCGATCGGTTTTTTCACCAAGCGACCCAAGCTTTGGATGAAAGGTGATTGAGTTTAAGTGCTTGCGCCGCGACTGGAGCGACTGTTTTTTATCTGTCTCAAAGAAAAACTTGGCATCAGATAGGCGTGCACGGATAACCCGTTGGTTACCAGAAATTACCTGGCTGGCATCGCGGCTTAAAATGTTTGCAACGGTGATGAACTTACTCGACAATTTACCGTCAGCTGTCCGGGTATGAAAATACTTCTGATGCCCTTTCATCGCGGCTATCAATGCGATCTCTGGAACCTCTAAAAAGCGTTCCTCAAATTCACCACAGAGACCAACGGGCCATTCAACCAAACAGTTAATTTCTGTTAGTAATTTATCGTCGGAGTTTACGATGACGCTATTTGCTTTGGCCGTAGATTGGATTGCCGTCCAGGTCTCCGCTTTTCTGGTTGCAAAGTCTGCTATCACGTATGATTCACGTAGGCACTCATGATATTTATCAGCTGCTGTCAATTTGACTGGAGCGGGTGCCATGAATCGATGCCCGAAGGTTATATTTCCACTTCGTAAATCAAATATCGTGAGGGGGACAATGGCTTCGTCCAGCATTGCAAGAATCCAATGCACTGGTCTGGGAAACTCATCGCGACCGATACCCCAGCGCATCGATTTTGATAACGCCAGATCTGCAACGACAGATTGACAGATAGCACTTAAAACCTCT
>JAYNIS010000024.1:0-13731 GCA_038109325.1 Gammaproteobacteria bacterium
GTACGTACGATTAGCCGTTTGAGTGTGCATTTTCACGATGGATTGATCGCAGTGCGCGTTGAAGCAAATGGGTTTTTACAAAATATGGTTCGGAATATCGTTGGCGTCTTATCAGCGATTGGTGCACGAGAAGAACCAGCAGGTTGGGCTAAACAGGTGCTCGATTCACGAGACCGAACAGAGGGAGGTGTGACCGCGCCACCTCACGGGTTGTATTTTTTAGGTCCAACGTATGATGCGTTTTTCGGTCTTCCTGATACCGTAAGAATTCCACAGATAGCCAGCGACATTTTGGCTACAGATCCGTTAGAGTGTGGAATATGACAAGAGTAAAATTTTGTGGTTTCACGCACCAGGATGATGTGATTCATGCGGTTTCACTGGGTGTTGATGCTCTAGGGTTTGTGTTTTATGCACCAAGCTCGCGTTATGTGGCGCCTGAACAGGCGAAGACCTTAATGCGGGTTGTGCCGGCGTTTGTGACCAGAGTTGGTCTGTTTGTTGATGAAGAGGCTGAGACTGTGCAACGGACATTTGAAATTGCACGGCTGAATTTAATCCAATATCACGGTGATGAGAGTCCTGAGTTTTGTGATGCTGTCGGATTACCCTACATCAAAGCATTTCGTGTTCAGAAGGGAATGAATCTTCGCTCTGAGATTGATCGTTATCCGAATGCATCTGGATTTTTATTGGACGCGTATGTGAAAGGACAGCCAGGCGGAACAGGGGAAGGTTTCGACTGGGAATTGATCCCACAATCACATGCACCAATCATACTCGCTGGCGGTTTAACGCCCGACAATGCGAGGGCCGCGATTGATCAAGTCGCACCCTGGGCTTTGGATGTCAGTGGCGGCATCGAAATCAAGCCAGGACGCAAGGATCCTGATAAAATGGCGCGCTTTATGGATGCGTGTCGCAACTAATCTGAGAAAATTATGTTACTGACAGAACAAGAATTACGAACATTGGACTATGAGCCAGATGCTGGTGGACATTTCGGTAATTATGGGGGGCGCTATGTTTCTGAAACATTGATGGCAGCTCTGGGTGAGCTCGACCAGAACTATCAGAAACTCAAAAATGATCCTGACTTCCAACGCGAATTTGATTCCGACTTGGCTTCTTTCGTTGGACGCCCATCTCCTTTATATCACGCAGAACGTTGGTCAAAAGCCATCGGTGGAGCGCAGATTTATTTCAAGCGAGAAGACCTGAACCATACAGGCGCTCATAAAGTGAACAACACGATTGGCCAAGCGCTATTAGCGAAATATTCAGGAAAGCCTCGAGTAATCGCTGAGACGGGAGCAGGGCAGCACGGTGTGGCATCAGCAACGGTGGCAGCACGCCTTGGTCTCGAGTGCGTTGTCTACATGGGAGCTGATGACGTCGAACGTCAATCACCGAATGTGTATCGCATGAAATTATTGGGTGCAACAGTGGTTCCTGTGGAATCAGGTTCGCGGACTTTAAAAGATGCGCTGAACGAAGCGATGCGTGATTGGGTGACCAACGTAGACGATACGTTTTATATCATCGGTACGGTTGCGGGTCCCGCACCCTATCCCCAGTTAGTCCGCGACTTCAATGCGGTCGTTGGTCGCGAGGTAAAGTGGCAGTCTAAAGACCTATTTGGTCGTTATCCAGATGCCTTGGTTGCTTGTGTTGGCGGTGGATCAAACGCCATAGGGCTGTTCTACCCGTTCCTCAAAGACACTGAAGTTGGGATTTATGGTGTTGAGGCGGCTGGTCGAGGACTATCGACTAACGAGCACGCTGCACCGCTATGTTCAGGGCGTCCCGGCGTATTGCACGGTGCCAAAACCTATCTGATGGACAATAGCGACGGTCAAATTGCACATACGCACTCGGTCTCGGCAGGGCTTGATTATCCGGGTGTTGGTCCAGAGCATGCATATCTGAAAGATATCGGTCGTGCTCATTACGTCGGCGCGACTGACGACGAAGCGTTGGCTGCATTTCATGAAGTCTCGCAAGTTGAGGGGATTATTCCAGCGCTCGAAACCGCGCATGCTTTGGCTTATACCAAGAAACTGGCGGCCACGATGCGTTCTGATCAAACTGTCGTTGTGAATATGTCAGGTCGTGGTGATAAAGATATTTTTACTGTCGCCAAGTTGGAAGGAATCTCGCTGACATGAGTAATAATCGTATTCAACAGCGAATGGAAGCACTTAGAGTATCTGGTCGTAAGGCGCTGATTCCATACGTCGTTGCAGGTGACCCGACTCCTGATGTGACTGTGCCTGCGATGCATGCAATGGTTGAGGCTGGAGCCGATATTATTGAACTTGGTATGCCATTCTCAGACCCCTTTGCGGATGGACCTGTCAACCAGCGTGGCGCAGAGCGAGCGATCGCGGGCGGTACGACGCTTCGCGGTGTTTTAGATGCTGTTTTTGAGTTTAGACAGACGGATCAAGAGACCCCAGTCGTTTTGATGGGATATCTCAATCCATTAATCGCAATGGGGGAAATTGCATTTTGTGACGCCTGTCAAACGTCTGGAGTTGATGGACTCTTGATTGTGGATATGCCACCTGAGGAAGAAGACACCTTGGTTCAGGCTGCGAAGGCTCGTGGTCTGGATTTGATTTATCTTGCTGCTCCAACAACAACGGACGCGCGTTTAAAAACTATTGGTCAAGCAACGTCTGGATATCTGTATTACGTGTCATTGAAAGGAATCACAGGCTCATCAAAGCTCGATACGACAGAGGTCGCCAAGCGAATCGAACACATGCGTCAGCACGTCTCAGTGCCAATTTGCGTCGGCTTTGGTATTCGGACAGCAGCAGATGCAGCTGCGATTTCTTTAACGGCTGATGGAAGTATCGTGGGAACGGTTCTCGTTAGTCAGGTCGAGGCGTTGGTGAATGATCCAGCCAAGATTCCAGAAGCCTTACAATCGATTCTAAAGCCGATGCGCGAAGCAATGGATGCGAATGCGTAGTCGCAGGGAGAATGCATGAGTAATTGGCTCGATAAAATTGTACCAACCGTCGTTCGCTCAAAGGCAGTTGAGCGTAAAGCGAGTGTTCCCGATGGGCTTTGGTCAAAGTGTGGCGCTTGTGATGCGGTGTTATATCAGCCGGAGTTCGAGAGAAATCAGAGTGTCTGTCCGAAGTGCGGGCATCATGGTCGACTTGGTGCGCGAGCACGTCTTAAGGGATTCCTTGATGAGGGTTCGCAAGTCGAGCTTTTTAACGATTTAGTTGCTGATGATTTCCTGAAGTTTAGGGACCAGAAAAAGTATAAAGACCGTCTCGCTCAAGCCCAAAAAGCGACAGGCGAAAATGATGCACTAATCGCGATGGAAGGCACTCTTCAGGCTACGCCTCTTGTGGCTGTTGCCTTTGAATTTGCCTTCATGGGCGGTTCGATGGGTACGGTAGTCGGAGAGAAATTTGTACGTGCTGCCGAACTTTGCCTGGAGAAACGCATTCCCCTCGTCTGTTTTTCTGCCTCTGGTGGAGCTCGCATGCAGGAGGCATTGCTATCGCTCATGCAAATGGCGAGAACCTCGGCAGTACTCGAAAAAATGCGCGAGCAGGGAATTCCATATATCTCGGTGTTAACGGATCCTGTATTTGGTGGGGTCTCCGCGTCCTTTGCAATGTTGGGTGATTTGAATATTGCAGAGCCAAAAGCTTTGGTTGGTTTTGCAGGCCCTCGAGTAATCGAGCAAACAGTCCGTGAAACGCTGCCAGAGGGATTCCAGCGAGCGGAATTCCTCTTGGAGCATGGCACTGTGGATATGATTGTTCCACGTCCTGAAATGCGCGAAACCATTACGCGCTTACTATCTCGTTTGAGCCGTTGAGAACGCTTTATGATTGGGAGTGTCATCTCGAGACACTTTCCCCTCCTTCTCATATTGAACTAGGCCTTGAGCGCGTTAGGTTGGTATGGTCGCGTCTCAAGCGCCCTGGCCCATCGCAAGTCATCACCGTCGCCGGCACCAATGGTAAAGGATCAACCGTTGAGATCGCAGGTGTCATTGCGGATCACGCGGGACTCTCTTATGGGCAATACACCTCTCCGCATATTCATCGGATTCATGAGCGAATTCGGATCAATGGCCAGATGGTTTCTGACGATCAATTGGTTCGAGCATTTGAGACAGTTGAGGAGGTTCAGTCGGGTGTTTTTTTAACCTATTTTGAATTTTTGACATTAGTCTGTTTCGTGCTTTTTGATGATGCGCGACTCGATCTTTGGATTTTGGAAATTGGCCTCGGCGGTCGGCTGGATGCAGTGAATATTATTGACCCTGACGTCTCGGTGATTACCTCGATTGGCCTTGATCATCAGGTCTATTTAGGCGATTCCCTGGAGGCAATCGCATCAGAAAAAGCGGGTGTCATGCGTCCAGGAATTCAAACATTCTCTGCAGCCTTAAACGTTCGGAATGTGCTATTAGCTGAATCTCAACGCTATGGTGCTCGATTGTCCTGGATTGACGAGAATTTTGATGGACAGATCATTTCGTTACCTGAGTCTGGTGTGACACTCGATGTGTCAGGTGTGCATTTACCAAAAACTTCTGCCGCACTCGCGTGTCTTGCGATGGACGCTCTTGGATATGAGATATCGCGATCAATGGAACACAAATTAGCCCAAGCATCGGTTGTAGGACGAATGTCGCGTCAGCTGATCGATGGTCGACGTTACATACTCGATGTCGGCCATAACCCCTTGGCATGTGAGTATGTGACGCAGTCGCTTAAAAAAGTCATTCCAGTATCTGAGCGCGTTGTCATATTTGGTGCGTTAGCAGACAAAGATGTAGATTCGATGTTACCGATATTGAGAGCCTATACCGAGCGTGTCGTGTTGATAGGAATTGAGGGTTCCCGTGGACGATCCATCGATGCGCTTCAGGCATCATGGTCATCACTTTTTGGACAGACGTGTTGGCGGAGTTTTGCTAAACTTGAGGATGCGATGAGGGAGCTTCCTTCTGAACTGAATTTGGATGATCAGGTATTGGTCATTGGATCCTTTTTATTAGTGGCAGACGCACTTAGGTATGACCTCTTCAACTGAACAAGCGCAAACAAGCCCAACTTCTCATCGGCGTAAGCATCAATGGATTGGTGCTGCAACCTTAGTTGCTTTGGCGGCGCTCCTCTTACCGTGGCTCTTGACCCCGCAGTTTGAGTCAATTCGAGAGCAAGGGCCTCAACTTGCACGCTTACCAGATCCACCATTCATCGCGTTAGAGCCAGTCGTTCCGCCGGTGATTATTGATAAGGACAAATTTAATGCCAGTCACGACAAACTCGATGCCCTGATGGGTGCTCCTGTCGGTAATGAATCGCAAGCCAGTTTCGTCCTTCAAGTTGGCGCGTTTAAAAAACGGGAAAATGCGCAGGCACTTCAGGTGAAACTTGAAGCTCTCGAGGTGGGACGAGTGTACTTGAGAACTGAAGAGTCACTAACCAGAGTGTATGTTGGACCGTTACTTGACAAAGCATCAGCGGAATCAGCCTCGAGTACAATTGAGACCAAACTCTCGTTGAAGGCGCAAATCAAACAATACGATGTCCGTGAGCACGGGCAGTCATGACCGAACCGCTGGATACAGGCCTCGGTCTAGGGCCATTTGACTGGGCTATCATCGCTGTACTTGCTATTTCGACATTGATGAGTTTGCGTCGCGGTTTTCTCAGAGAAGCACTGAGTCTCAGTACATGGATTGCAGCATTTGTTGTTGCGCGTCAGTTCCATGGTCCGATGGATCAACTGTTAGAAACACAAATCGTTGATTCATTGATGCGTTCCATCGCAGCCTTTGCGACCCTATTTATCGGGACTTTACTTGTTGGTGCCGCTCTTGGGTTTTTACTTGGCGCCTTAATCAATGCGACAGGTTTGTCATCAACAGATCGTGTGTTGGGAATGGTTTTTGGGTTTGCGCGTGGTGCGTTAATTGTCACCGTGGTGATTGGATTATTAAATCTCACCCCACTGAAGGATGACAGTTGGTACACTAGTGCCTCGCTTGTGCCTCATTTTGAGACAGTAGCTCAATGGGCTTTGGAACAACTGTCAGCCTCTGGCTTTAGACCGTCAATTAGCTGACGAGAGGGATTTCGATCATGTGTGGAGTGGTTGGTATTTTTGGTCGCGGTAACGTGAATCAGGCGTTATTCGATGCTCTCACGGTCTTACAGCACCGAGGCCAAGATGCGGCTGGCATGGTGACTTCAGCTAATGGCAAATTTCATCTCCGTAAAGACAACGGTCTTGTACGTGACGTATTCAGAATGCGTCATATGCAATATTTGATCGGCAACATGGGTATTGGACATGTTCGTTATCCAACGGCAGGGACTAACTCCTCTGCAGAGGCCCAGCCTTTTTATGTGAACAGTCCATACGGAATCAGCCTTGCGCACAACGGTAATTTGACGAATACCGCTGATCTGATGAAAGAGCTGTATGAAGACGACATGCGTCATATTAACACTGACAGTGATTCTGAGGTATTACTGAATATCTTTGCACACGAACTCGAAGCTCGCGGTAATTTTAAGCCGACACCGGATGATTTTTTTGCGGCCGTCGAAGGTGTTCATCGTCGATGCCGGGGTGCCTATGGTGTTGTCGCTCTGATTAATGGTCACGGCATTCTCGGGTTCCGTGATCCTTATGGTATTCGTCCGATTTGTATTGGTCAGCGCAAGACCGAGCAGGGCGTCGAATACATGATCTCGAGTGAATCAGTTGCCCTTGATTGTGCCGGTTTTGTATTGATCAGCGATCTCGCTCCGGGTGAGGCCGCATTCATCGACAGTGAAGGGCACCTGCATCGCAAGCTCTGTGCGGGTAAACAAGAAACACACCCCTGTCTTTTTGAATATGTCTATTTATCCCGTCCTGACTCTGTCATCGACGGTGTCTCTGTGTATCAAGCGCGGATCAATATGGGGCTTAAGCTAGCGGATAAGATCTTGAGGGAAATGCCGAATCATGATATCGATGTGGTCATTCCGATTCCCGATACGAGCCGCACAAGTGCACTGGAAGTCGCTCAGAAATTAGGCGTTTTGTTCCGAGAAGGATTCATTAAAAATCGATATATCGGCCGGACCTTCATTATGCCTGGTCAGACAGAACGTCAAAAATCTGTCCGGCAGAAACTGAACCCAGTCGTTCAGGAGTTTAAAGGACGGAACGTCTTGCTGGTAGATGATTCAATTGTGCGCGGAACAACATGCCATCAAATCGTTGATATGGCGCGTGACGCTGGAGCGAAGAAAGTTTACTTTGCATCAGCAGCTCCTGCTGTGGTGTCTCCGAATGTCTATGGAATTGATATGCCAGCTGCCAGTGAGTTGATCGCGCATGGTCGTAGTGCACAAGAGATCAATCAATTGATTGGCGCTGATGGTTTGATTTATCAAGATCTTGATGATTTGGTTGATGCGGTCCGTGAGCTTAACCCAGATTTGAAATCGTTTGAGGATTCGGTGTTTTCAGCCTGCTACATCACGAAAGAAGTTGATGATGCCTACTTAGAGGCGCTTGCGAAAAAGCGCAGTGATGGTGCTAAGCAAGAAGCAAAAGCAGACTCAGAGGATGCCTGCTTGGATCTCCGGGCTGATGCATCATGATGGATCGTGATCAGCGGCTTGCCGCACTTCTTTCAGGCCTGTCTGAACAGACCCAAGCCATTCGGGTTGGTCTAGATCGTACACCTGAGCGCGAGCATTCAGAACCAATCTTTACGACATCAAGCTTTGTATTTCCTGATGCTTCGACAATGGCAGATGCTTTTGTGAACAACTCAGGACTCTCTATTTATGCTCGCGTCGACAATCCGACCGTCGATGGCTTTTGTAAGCGTTTAGCTGTCCTTGAGGGTGCTGAAGCATGCGAAGCGACAGCATCTGGCATGGGAGCGATACTGGCGACATTGATGGCTCATTGTCAGGCCGGTGACAGAGTATTGATGTCTACCGGGGTTTTCGGCGCGACTCTTACCTTGGTAAAAAACTTCTTCATCAAATACGGGCTTGAGATTGAACTTCTCTCTCCAACGGATTTGGGTGCATGGGAGCAAGCCTTATCGCGTCCTGCGAAACTTGCCTACTGCGAGACACCATCGAATCCAACCATTGAAATCGTTGATGTCCGCGCGTTATCGGATCTGTGCCATGCCCGAGGGTGTTTGTTTGTGGTGGACAACTGCTTTATGACACCGGTGTTGCAGAAACCATTGGCTCTAGGTGCTGATCTTGTTATCCACTCTGCGACAAAATATTTGGATGGCCAGGGTCGTGTTCTCGGTGGTTCCGTACTTGGTCGAGCGGACCTTGTTGAGCCTGTCACCTCGTTCATTCGCTCAGGCGGTGTCACGATGAGTGCGTTCAATGCATGGGTCTTTTTGAAAGGCTTGGAAACGCTCGATATTCGTATGAAGGCCCATAGCGACAATGCGTTAGCACTTGCACAGTGGCTTGAGCAGCAACCTCTAGTCGAGCAGGTCAAATATGCCGGTTTGGACTCCCATCCGCAGAAGCAGTTGATTGAGCGTCAAATGAAAGCAGGTGGTGGTGTATTGAGTTTCACTTTAAAGAACGGTTCTCGCGAGGACGCGTGGGCATTTTTGAATGCGACATGTCTCATGTCGCTGACCGCGAATCTCGGGGATGTGAAAACAACCGTGTGTCATCCTGCCACCAGTACCCATGGTCGATTGGATGCTGCTGATCGCCAGTTGATGGGGATTTCTGAAAACATGATTCGAATCGCTGTTGGACTCGAATCAGTCGATGATTTGATCAAGGACTGTGAGCGCGGCTTCTCCGCGCTCAGTCGCTAAAATTTATGAGCGCACTGCTTTAAGTGCTGCGATGCGCTCTTCAAGGGGGGGATGGGTCATAAAGAGGCGCATCATATTGTTACCACCTGTTCGGATTCCAAACGCAACCATGGTGTCTGGTAGTTCGGATGGAGTCCCTTGCTCTGCCCGTAGTCTTTCTAGAGCCCCAATCATCGCTGGTGCGCCAGCTAACTGTGCGCCAGCCGCATCTGCTCTGAACTCCCGTTGACGTGAGAACCAAAACACAATCATCGATGCAAGAACGCCCAAGATAATCTCGGCCACAAAAGTTGTGATGTAAAAGGCTGGTCCATGACCGCGCTCGGTCTTGAACACAGCGCGATCAATGGTATGACCGATAACACGAGAGAAAAACATAACGAAGGTGTTCACAACGCCCTGAATCAAAGCGAGAGTGATCATATCGCCATTCGCGACGTGACCGATTTCATGTGCCATGACAGCTCGTGCCTCATCGCGACTGAATCGGCTTAGTAGGCCTGTGCTAACGGCTACGAGTGCGTTATTTCTATCCCATCCAGTTGCAAATGCATTGCTTGTTTGGCTTTGGAAAATCCCGACTTCGGGCATCCCAATTCCTGCATCCTTAGCAAGGTCGGCGACTGTTTCAACAAGCCACTTTTCATCTGCATTCCGGGGCTGTTCAATGATTTGCGTGCCCGTTCCCATCTTCGCCATTGTCTTTGATAGTAGAAGACTGACCACGCTTCCAGCCATACCAAACACAAAACAGAAAACGAGAAGGCTAGAGAGGTTTAAATCCACACCATTTGCAGCCAAATAACCTTCAAAGCCCAAAAGGCTTAAGGTGATGCTTGCGACGATCACAATGGCAAGGTTGGTTAATAGAAACAGTGCTATCCGTAACATGTAAGCCTCTCCTTAAGGCAATTAGGGTTGATGAAAAGATATTGGTTTCCCGGCGGAGTTCAAGTTGTGAATACACAAAAAAAGGTAAAAAAATCGGATGCAGAGTGGAAAACGCAATTATCCGACGAGTCGTATCGTGTCACGCGGCAAAAAGGGACTGAGAAGCCTTTTGATAATCCCTATCACGATTTAAAAACACCTGGCGTGTATCACTGCGTGTGTTGTGACACACCTTTATTCGATTCAGATCACAAGTTCGATTCAGGTTCAGGATGGCCTAGCTTTTATCAGCCAGTGACCCAAGATGTGATTGGCGAGCATGATGATCGTTCAATTTTCTTTATGCCGAGAACGGAGGTGACTTGCGAGATGTGTGATGCTCACTTAGGCCATGTGTTCAACGACGGACCGATACCAACCGGGCTCAGGTATTGTATCAATTCGGCAAGTCTTCAACTGAAAGAGAAAGATTAAATCGCTCGAGGACCAGCTAGCGCGATAAGTCGCCAGCCAGGCCCAGCTGCCTTGATCTCCAGTGGAATCTGGAGTGCCTGTAGCTCATGGATTCGGGTTACCGAGATCAGAACCCATTGACCTTGAATCGGTGGTTTTTCTCGTGTAATCGCCTCGCGATAAAACGAGAAGCTTGGCAACCGGACACCTTGGGATACCACGTCAGCCTGAGCTTCTTTCGCAATCAACGCTGCTTTTTTTAAAGGTCGTTGTCTCGCTTCTGAGAGAATGGGTAAGGTAATGAGAGCGATGCACGCAAGCTGCACGCCTCCCAAGGCGATCAGGCGTTGGCTTAACCTCCAGCCAGGCACAACTAAGGCAATCAAGGCGAGGAGAACTAGACTGATTGTGGCAAGTGCGAGCGGCATCCACCAGTGCGCGAGCAGTTGCATTAAGAGAAGCAGTTGCTCTTGGTCTCTCAGGTGTTTGGGTTCCGGAATCCATTGGTGGAATAGACCAAGTGTGAGCAAGAGGGCTGGGACAAATATCCCCGGCAACGCCCAAAAACGTGATGTCAGCGATGGAAGAATTCGAGCGTACAAGACAAAAAGTGGAGCTGTGGAGTAGAGCACATAATGCGGTAACTGGGTTCCGGAGAACGAGACCAATACGACGACAAAGCCAACCCAAATCAGTGAGAATCGATTGACAGGGCACGTCCAGTAATCACGGATTCTCAAGAGTATTGCCATCACAAGACCGCTATACGGGAGAAGGACTAAGGGCATCATAAACACGTAATAGAGCGGGTGTCCGCCATGCCCGTGTAAGTTTCCAGAGAAGCGTTCAAGGTTATGTCTCAGGATAAAATTTTCAAAGAACGCAAAGCCTTGTGCGTCGTGGACCCCAATCAGCCAAGGGGTCAGCAATACAATCAATAATGCCCAGGCACGCCAGGAGGCGAGCGCTTGCCAAAGAACACTCCATTGATTGGAAATCAGCACCCACAAACCAAATGCTCCCGCAGGGATTAAGACTGCAACAGGCCCCTTGGTTAGGACGCCGAGACCGAACCACAAGAAAACGCGGAGTCTAATTGAGTCGCGAGGGTCTTGGATGTAGCGTGCGATGTCTGTGAACAGCAGAGCGAGCCACAAATTTAAAATAGCGTCTGCGGTTGCCGCTCGAGAGATTACTAAGGTGCCGAGTGTTGTCGCAAGAGCGAAGGCGACGAAGACACCGAGAGCTGGTTTTTTAGATATCTCTGCACTAAACCGGCCGAGAACCAGAGCCCATAGTGCGCCAGCAATCACTGACGGAAGACGACCAATCATCTCAATAGGAACAGCAGGACTTAGCCAACCAAAGAGCGAGAGCGAGAGCGCTTGGAGCCAATATGACAATATGGGCTTATCGTATCTCGGTTCGCCATCTAAGGTTGTCGCGGCCCAATGACCTCCGTTTAGGAGCTCTCGAGTTGCCTCAAGAAACGCGCCTTCATCGAGATCGAAGAGCGGAACCCAGGTGCCGATCAGTCCGAGAACGAAAAGGCAGAGGAATAATCGCCAGTCGAGTTTATTCAGCGCGATCATTGGATCCTTGAGTCCAACCTATTGTATCAGTTTGCTTAGTCAGTGGAGGTTGAGAATGACTTCGCAAACGAGTCAGCATTTCTGCGACGAGGCCCGTGGTAATCAATTGGAGTCCGACTAATGCGAGTAAGACTCCTGTGATCAGTAAAGGCCGGTTACCAATATCCATTCCAAAAAGTTTGAGAAGAAAGAGGTAAGTCAGAGCGATCCCACCCAGTCCTCCGGTAATCAACCCAGCGACCCCAAAGAAGTGTCCAGGGCGCTCCCTGAATCGTAAGAAAAACCAGGCTGCCAACAGGTCAAGCATCACTCGGGGTGTTCTCGAAATACCGTATTTTGAGGTTCCTGCAATACGCGCTCGGTGATTCACAGGGACTTCAGCGATACGGCTCGGATGGGTAACATTTGCGACCCACAAGGGAATGAAGCGATGCATTTCTCCACGAAGGTCGAGCCCTTCTAGTACATCGCGACGACCAACTTTGAGGCTGCAACCGTAGTCATGTAACGCAACGCCAGAGACGCGCCCAATGAGCCAGTTCGCCATACGTGATGGCAACGTACGATCAAGCGTATCTTGGCGATTTTTTCGCCAACCACACAAGAGATCTAAATGATCTGTTTCGAGTTTCTCGACCATGGCCGGAATATCAGCAGGATCGTTTTGCAAATCACCATCCATGAACGCAATGACGTCACCACGTGCGGCTTGTAGACCAGTCTGCATGGCCTGGGTCTGACCGAGATTGCGGCGGTGTGAGATCACCATAATATGATCCCCGCGATTTGCTCGCACCTTGAGAAGCATCTCGCGTGTGCGGTCGGTACTGCCGTCATCGACCAGGACGAGTTCGAATTCGCCTGGATAGGTCTCAAGCGCTGCGTGGAGTTCATCAACCAGACGTTCGACGTTGTCTTCTTCTTTGTAGAGAGGAATGACAACTGACAGACGGGGCAAAATGTCAGCCATGTAAAGTCCGTTTTAACAGCAACAAAACACCGAGTATACCGAAGACGGCGGTCAGACTCAGTACGTAAATATGGAGTTGAATCGTCATCTCGAGGGCCAACACCGGAGAAAGCCCCATGAGTGTTGAGCCGATAATGCCACCTGCTTCATAACTCCCTGCACCAGCGAGCCCATGAATCGGAAGGATTGAGGATAATTCTGCCCCCAAAATTGTGGTGATGACATCAGTCATCGGAATACCTGATAGCGTAGCGAGTAACACGCCCATTCCCATGATTTTTGATAGCCAAGCAAGAATCGTCAGGCGCCACATGCGGTGTAGGCGTTTCCCATTTTGCGCCTCATAAATCAATTGGCTGCGGGCCTGTTCCAATATCTGCGGTAAACGGATCTGTTGAGTTTTGGGAACGAGTAGAGCGATGAGCAGTGGTGTGAGAAACACCAGCGCTGCCAGCAACGCTAACATGATTGTCCCTGCAGTGGGCAAGAAAACGATGCAAATACTGATTCCGACGAGACTCAGCAGATCGAGGAGTCGTATCCAAAGAAGACCGGTTAGGCCCACGGAGAACTCCACATTCCCGAGCCAGCGCGCAAGCACTGGTAATGCAAGCTCTCCAAGCCGCATCGGAGCCAAGTTATTTGCAGTGTTGTGAACAAAGCTGATACCAAGCGACTCTGTTAAGGGCAGTTGTTCGAATAGAATCCAAGTCCTCAGTCCACGTAGCAACCAACTGGTTGCTCCAAGTAAAAAAATTACAACCGCTGTTTGTATTGGCAATGATGTCAGCGCAGTGACGACTGCCTTGAGATCCAGAAGGCTGGCCGCTATCCCAATAGTTACAATCAGCAGGATGGTCGCTAACAACAATTTCAATCGAATTGCTTTCAATCTGTTGTTTTCTTTCAAAGGGGCCATAACTATAGGGCACCGGTTGTTTGGTCAGTGAGATCTGGATGGTACC
>JAYNIS010000025.1:0-3272 GCA_038109325.1 Gammaproteobacteria bacterium
TTTAAAAATTCGCATGACACCCTCTGTCGTCAGTCAGACCCAGTACCGTTATACTACGGTGTTTATAACGGCTTAAGGAACAGGCCATGGCAGATCGTATTGCCTCAGTCGAACGAAATACACTAGAAACGCAGATCAAAATCAATCTAAATCTTGATGGAACTGGTAACGGGGAGTTTAAAACTGGCATTCCGTTCTTCGAACATATGCTCGATCAAGTATCGCGTCACGGATTGGTCGATTTATCCATTCAGGCAACCGGCGATCTAGAGATTGACGATCACCACACTGTTGAAGATGTTGGGATTACCTTAGGTCAGGCATTCGCGGAAGCAGTTGGTGATAAGAAGGGTATGACGCGCTATGGCCATGCGTATGTTCCACTTGATGAAGCATTGAGCCGAGTTGTCATTGATTTTTCTGGTCGCCCAGGCTTGTTTTACGACGTGCCCTTCACGCGCTCAGTTGTTGGTGGCTTTGATGTTGATTTATTCCGGGAGTTTTTTCAGGGATTTGTCAATCACGCCCAAGTGACGTTGCACATCGATAACCTGAAAGGTGACAATTCTCACCATCAAATTGAGACAGTTTTTAAAGCCTTTGGCCGTGCTTTGCGGATGGCCTTGAGCCCAGATCCAGGGATGAGCGGAATCATTCCGTCGACCAAAGGGTCGCTGTAAATGACGCAAACAGTCGCCGTAATTGATTACGGGTCTGGCAATCTACACAGTGTGGCCAAAGCTGTGGAACACGCGGGCCCGTGTCGAGTTCTTGTGACGTCTGATGCGCATGCGATTCAGTCTGCTGATCGTGTCGTGCTTCCAGGCGTTGGCGCAATGGGTGACTGCATGCAGGGGCTTCAAGATCGAGGGCTCGACTCAGTCGTGCTGAACGTCATTCAGGAGAAGCCACTGATGGGCGTCTGTGTTGGCATGCAGATTCTCACTGAGTTTGGTGAAGAGAGTTCGGGTGTCCGCGCATTAGGCGTATTCCCTGGTCAAATCATACAATTTTCGAAAACCATGAAAGGCCCAAGAGGAAACGCTTTGAAAGTGCCTCACATGGGCTGGAATGAAGTCCATCAACGGTCACATCCGATGTGGGCCGGTATTGATGACCGGACTCGTTTCTATTTTGTGCACAGTTATCGTTATGCCAATGCCAACGCAGACTGCGTTGTTGGGACATGTGATTACGGTTCCCCATTCGCGGCAGCACTATCGAAGCCCAATGTATTTGCTGTTCAGTTTCATCCAGAAAAATCACATGACGCTGGCATCCATCTTTATCGCAACTTTTTAACTTGGGACGGAACATGCTGATTATTCCTGCTATCGATTTGAAAAATGGAACCTGTGTGCGGTTACGCCAAGGCCGCATGGATGATGCGACGGTTTATTCCGATGATCCGGTGGCGACTGCGTCGCGATGGGTTGAGGCAGGTGCTGAGCGTTTGCATGTGGTAGATCTTGATGGAGCTTTTGCGGGTAAGCCTGAAAATAAAGAAGCCGTTGCCGGCATTCTTGCCAAGCACCCTGATTTACCTGTTCAGCTGGGTGGCGGAGTTCGCGATCTTGCGACAGTTGAAGCGTACCTGGAACTCGGTCTGTCATGGGTGATCATTGGAACCCAGGCAGTAAAGGAGCCTCAGTTCGTTGCTGAAGCATGTAAGCAATTTGTTGGACACATCATTGTTGGTGTCGATGCCAAAGATGGTTGGGTTGCAACTGAAGGCTGGGCGGAAGCAAGTACAGTGTCAGCTGTCGAAGTTGTAAAACGATTCGCAGATGTCGGTGTGTCTTCTGTTGTTTATACAGATATCGGCCGTGATGGCATGTTATCTGGTGTCAACATTGAGGCAACCGCTTCACTTGCGCGAGAGACAGGGTGTCCAGTCATTGCATCTGGCGGGTTAAAAGGGTTGAGCGATGTGACTGAATTGATGACTGTTGAATCCGAAGGTGTGATCGGTGCGATCACAGGTCGTGCAATTTATGAAGGCACATTGGACTTAGCTGAAGCAATTGCATTGGCGGAGTCCAGGTAAGTGGGACTAGCCAAGCGCATCATTCCATGTCTGGACGTTGATCAGGGTCGGGTTGTTAAGGGAGTTCAATTCGAAGATATCCGCGACGCGGGCGATCCAGTTGAGGTCAGCCGCCGATACAACCAAGAGGGCGCCGATGAAATTACCTTTCTGGATATCACTGCGAGCCATGAGAACCGAGCAACCACTTACGAGACAGTTTCTCGTATGGCAAGTGAGGTATTTATTCCGTTAACCGTCGGTGGCGGTGTCAGGAATACGGACAACATCCGTGATTTGTTGCTGGCTGGAGCCGATAAAGTATCGATTAATACTGCGGCTGTTTTTGAGCCAGAGTTTGTCAAAAAAGCTGCAGATAAGTTTGGGTCGCAATGCATTGTGGTTGCGATTGATGCGAAGCAAGTTGAGCCTGGTCGATGGGAAATCTTCACACATGGCGGACGTAAACCAACGGGACTTGATGCAGTCGAGTGGGCAATTCGGATGGTCTCTTATGGTGCAGGGGAAATCCTACTGACATCGATGGATCGAGATGGCACACGTGATGGTTTTGACTTGGGTTTAACGCGATCGGTAGCAGATGCTGTGACTGTTCCTGTGATTGCATCGGGTGGCGTTGGTAATCTCGAACATTTGGTCGATGGTGTCGTTGACGGTCATGCGGAAGCTGTTCTTGCAGCGAGTATCTTCCACTTCGCGCAACACACGATTGGCGAAGCGAAAGAAGCGATGGCTAACGCCGGAATTGAAGTTCGTCTCTAACGAACTAGCAACTGAGATCCGCGTAGTAAGTTATAAGCATGCAGCAGTTGGTTGTCTTCAGTTAAGCGATCTACGATTTTGTCACTGTTGCCAGACTGCTTGCTGGCATTCTCAAGATGTTTGGGTAAATCTGCTTCACGAATTCGAGTGTCAGATTCAATTAACGCTTCACCCTCAGATACTTGAATCGTTGGCTGGATCCCTGTCGCCTGAATCGAACGACCACTCGGAGTGTAATAAAGAGCGGTTGTTAGCTTGAGCGCGTATTTGTTCTCGAGGGCTAAGATGGTTTGTACAGAGCCTTTTCCGAATGAAGGCGTGCCAATCAATACGGCGCGCTCATGGTCTTGTAATGCACCAGCAACAATTTCAGCTGCTGATGCTGAGCCACCATTGATGAGAACCACAATGGGTTCATTGGCTAGAACTGTGGCATTGGTTGCTTCATATTTTGAATCCAGAA
>JAYNIS010000025.1:3372-13448 GCA_038109325.1 Gammaproteobacteria bacterium
ATGGGTTCATTGGCTAGAACTGTGGCATTGGTTGCTTCATATTTTGAATCCAGAAGCTCATCACGACCTTTCGTACTAACGATCAAACCTTGATTAATAAAGGCATCAGTGACTTCGATAGCAGCAGATAGGACACCGCCGGGGTTGTTTCTCAAATCAAGGATTAATCCTTTCAATTCGCCTTGAGACTGCAGGTTTCCGATTGCTTTAATCAAATCGGACCCCGTTCGATTCTGAAACTGTGAAATTCTCAGGTACCCAATACCGTGAGGTAGCATTTCATGCTTCACACTCGTTACACGGATCACTGCGCGCTCGAGTGACAGAGTAACTTCTTGAGGCTTTCCCTGATCTTCCCGAAGAATGCCGAGGGTGACCGCTGATCCTAGAGGGCCTCGTAGAATTTCGATGGCCTCTTGCAGACTAACATCTCGTACAGACTCTTTATCAACATGCGTGATAATGTCTTTAGCGAGAATCCCCGCGCGCGAGGCTGGGGAATCATCAATCGGTGCGATGACTTCGATAAGACCGTCGACCACGTCTATTTCGATCCCGATACCGCCAAAAGATCCAGATGTAGAATCACGAAGGCTCGAGACATCTCGGGGTTTGAGGTAACCAGAATGTGGATCAAGCTTCGTCAGCATCCCATTGATGGCGTAGTTCAGAAGAGTTTCGTCATCGATCTCTTCGACATATTCGCCTTTGATGTGCTCATAGACTTCAATAAATGCTCGCAATGCATCTAAAGATTCGACATCAGGCGATTGTTCTGAGGCCTGGGCAATCATTGGCACGATGAGAAGAAAGCTCAGAATGTTTCGAACTATTTTCATCATTTTCTCAGTTTAACCATGAGCTTGGGTTGACCGGCTTTCCATTTCGAGTCACTCCAAAATATAACGCTGTCACATCCAGACTACCTGTATTTCCAGCAATCGCAATCACTTGCCTTGCCAAAACGGCCTGACCAGTTTCGACTTTTAAACTCTGGTTGTGGCCGTAAATTGTTGCATGACCGTCATTGTGGGCGATGACCACGACGAGTCCATAGCCGAGTAAATATCCGGCATAGGCAACCTTCCCCGCTTGTACAGCCTTCACTTCGCTGTTTTCAGTTGTGCTGATCACGAGCCCTTGCCAGTCACCAAAGCCATCCTGCCGATTTTGCCCAAAACGTCTCAGTACGCGTCCATCAACGGGCCAGCGCATTTTCCCTTTGAGCGGCTCTAGTGCCGCACCACCGGACTCCAATTGCAAGGATTTAATTCTGCGATCGATTGATTGAAGATCTGAATTTAAGGCATCTTCACGCTGCTGTTTGGTCTTTAGTTTTCGACTGATGCTGGCAAGCAGTTGACGCTGATCACGGGTTCTTTGCGATAACGCATCCCGTGTATCGGTCAGATCGAGTAGGGTTTTCTGCGCAATTTGCGTGTTTTGGTCTTGCTCCAAAAGCAGTGAACGGAGGTCGTCTGCTTTTAATTCAATTGCGCGTGCATTTTGCTGTCTGGCATCGAGGAGAAATGGAAGGTAGTCGGCAAGCTGATTGTCAGTTGTTGGATCAGCTCGCAATGTTGATCCAGTTACATAGTAGGCAACTAGCTCGATTCGATATTGCTCGAGCAAGTCCGTGAGTTCTTGAGCGACTGAATCGATGCGTCCTTCGGTAGTCCTTTGGGTTTCGGTTAATTCGCGGAGTAATTGCTCCGACGAGGAAATTTCACGGGTGAGTTTTTTTGATTCTGAGTTAAGACGGTTGAGCTCAGACTCGATTACTTTGCGCTTTTTCATATCAAGTTGCGCGTCTTGTCGTAAGGTCTGGAGTTGTTGCTCTGCCCTTTGGCGCTGTTCCTCTGCATCACGAATCTCGCTCGCCTGGCTTTGAATGCTCCAGAGAGCGATCAATAACCAGACGATGAGACGCATCAGAACTTCAAAAGCGACCGACCGGTCATTTCTGCGGGTTGATCCACGCCAAGAAGTGCGAGCAGTGTTGGAGCGACATCACGCAAGGCTCCTGCTGATAACCCTGATGCATTCACAGGATTTGCGCCTAACCAAATTGGTACTGGTCCCGTGGTATGCGCCGTGAATGGTTGTCCGTTATCAGGATCGAGCATTTGCTCTGCATTTCCATGGTCAGCAGTAATCAGGCATGCGCCTCCAACAGAGTCACAGGCTTCAAGCACACGCCCAACTGACTGGTCCAGCGTTTCAACGGCTTTGACGGCCGCATCGAAATTGCCGGTATGGCCAACCATGTCGCCATTTGCGTAGTTACACACGATCAAATCAAATTTCTGCGAAGAGATAGCGTCAACAAGATAATCCGTTACTTCAGGAGCGCTCATCTCGGGCTGTAAATCATAGGTTACAACCTTCGGAGACGGGATGAGTTCCCGGTGCTCCCCTTTAACCAATGCTTCTTTACCACCGCTGAAGAAAAAAGTGACGTGAGCGTATTTTTCAGTTTCTGCAATACGCAATTGCGACAGGCCGGCCTCTGAAACCACTTCACCCAACGTATTTGTTAGCGCCTCGGGTAGGAAGGCCGCGCGCGCATCAAGATCGTCTGCATATTGTGTCAGTGTCGCAACTGAGACATCTTGAATCCAGTTTGGACGATTGAGTTCAGGTAGTGTTTTAGCCGTTAGCGCTCTTGTGATTTGCCTTGCGCGATCAGCTCTAAAGTTCATCACGATGACGATGTCTTCCGGCCGCATTTCCCATGATTCACCGAGTCGTGTTGCTTTGATAAACTCGTCTTTTTCACCACGGTGATACGCTTGTTGCAGGCCTTCGACGGCTGTTCCAGCTGAAAACTCTGCCTGACTTTTCGTGATGAGATCGAACGCGCTTTGAATACGATCCCAGTTATTGTCTCGATCCATCGCGTAGTAACGGCCGCAGAGGCTCGATAGCTTGTAGTTGGTGTGGACTGTTTCAAGCCGTTGGAATCGAATGAGTGATGGCTCTGCAGATTGCGGAGGCATATCGCGACCATCTAAGAATGCATGTAGGCGGGTCATCGGTACGCCGAGTGAATCTGCGAGCCCGATCATCGCTTGGATATGATCTTCGTGGCTGTGGACACCACCTGGACTGAGTAGCCCAAGAATATGCAGGGTTCCTCCCTGAGCTTTGGCTTGCCGACAGGCGCTGACTAGGACTTCATTGGTCTCAAAGTCACCTTCATCGATCGCTTTGCTGATTCTGGTGAAATCTTGGTAAACAATTCGGCCAGTTCCGAGATTCATGTGGCCAACTTCTGAATTGCCCATCTGGCCCTTTGGAAGGCCAACTGCCTCCCCTGAAGTTTCCAATTGGGCGCTAGGTCCACTTTTGGCCAAACGGTCAAATGTTGGTGTATTTGCGTGATGGATGGCATTGTCATCCGCGGCGTCGCGGAGTCCGAAGCCATCCAAAATCAACAGTACAACGGGTTTAGGTCGCATCTAATGGTCCAGAATTCGTCGAATCTTACGGATCTAGGCAAGGATCTGACGAGGGACCCGTGACTTCGTCAGAGACATCATTATACTCGACGTCTCAATTTGGATCACGGTCTCTCATCATTTATGCAGGATTTTATTGGATTTGCTCAGGAAAACTGGGCCCTTATGGTGTTGTGGGTCTCTGCGGCTGCAACGCTTTACTACACGGAAACTAAAAAAGCCGGTAAATCAGTGAATACAACCGAGGCGACGCGGATGATTAACCGCGAGAATGCGCTGATTCTTGATATCCGTGAGCAGAAGGATTTTACCCAAGGTCACATCGCCGGTGCCTACAACTTGCCTGCGAGTGTCTTCGATAAGAAAGTATCTGAGATCGATCGTCATAAATCGCATCCGGTGATTGTCGTTTGCAAAATGGGTACTTCTGCCGGATCGATTGCTAAGACACTCAAAAAACGGGGTTTTGAAAATGTCGTTCGGTTGGCAGGTGGTATGTCTGAATGGACCGCCGCGTCATTGCCGACCAAGAAAGGAAAGTCATCATGAGCAAGGTAGTGATGTATACCACTGGAATCTGTCCGTTTTGTATCATGGCCAAGCGCATCTTTGATGATTTGAACGTGCCTTATGCAGAGATTCGGGTAGATAAGCACCCTGAAAAGCGTCAAGAGATGATGAAAATGACTAATCGACGCACAGTGCCTCAAGTATTCATCGGCGACCGGCATGTTGGTGGTTGTGATGACACGCAG
Organism: Gammaproteobacteria bacterium; assembly: GCA_038109325.1. Classification (GTDB taxonomy): domain Bacteria; phylum Pseudomonadota; class Gammaproteobacteria; order Pseudomonadales; family Litorivicinaceae; genus HIMB30. The sequence goes on from JAYNIS010000025.1 coordinate 7,589, forward strand.
GACGCGCTCCGCTCGGGGCAACTTAAAGTATGGTTAAAGGAAGCAGGTATTCATGTCTGAAGAAGCAGCACAGAATTTTTCAATCGCTCGAGTTTATACAAAAGATTTGTCGCTTGAGTCGCCAAAAGCACCTCAGATCTTCGAGAAGCAATGGAACCCGAAGCTTGGTCTCGAGGTTGATGTGACCAATGAAAAGCTGAACGATACATTGTATGAAGTGGTTTTGAAGCTTGGTGTGACCGTGAAGACTGATGATGAAGTCGCTTTTCTGATTGAGATTCAACAAGCCGGCGTATTCGTTTTGCAGGGGTTTGATGACGCAACGGTTGAGCACGTTTTGGGTTCAATGTGTCCGAACATATTGTTCCCATATGCCCGTGAGACGATTGACTCATTGGCTGTGAAAGCGACTTTCCCAGCACCAATGCTTGCACCGATTAATTTCGATGCACTGTTGGAGCAACGAAAGCAAAAAACAACGAACTAGTCGTCGGTTGAGTCTGTATCCGCGAACCCGAGTTCTTTGAGTTTGCGGGTCAGAGTATTTCTACCCCAACCCAATTTTTCTGCCGCTTCTTTTTTACGACCGGCAGTGTCTGTTAGCGCGACTTCAATCAGAGTTCTCTCAAATTCTTCAGTCAGTTTGCCAATGACTTCGCCCTCATGGGACTTGATTAAGCTTGCTGCACGCTCGCGCAGAAGCCCAGTCCATGTGAGTGCTGACCGCTGTGCGCTCTTTGTTGGAGAGGTGACCTCTGGCGGTAAATCCTGGACCTGAATTTGCGGATTCGGTGCCATCACTGACAACCAACGACACATATTCTCAAGCTGGCGGACATTACCTGGCCAGCTGAATTTTGAGAGTGCGCGTTTGGCATCATCGACAAGATGTTTGGGCTCTGTATTAATTTCTCGTGCGGCAAGTGCAAGGAAGTGCTCAGCGAGCGCTGGTACATCTTCTCTTCGGTCTCTTAGCGCAGGTAATTGAATACGGATCACGTTAAGCCTATGAAACAAATCCTCGCGGAAAAGGCCTTCTCTGACACGTTCTTCCAGATTCTGGTGGGTGGCAGCGATAATGCGTACATTCACTTTCACGGGTGATGTACCACCCACGCGATAAAACTCATTATCTGCAAGGACCCGTAACAGGCGTGTTTGTGTATCGAAAGGCATATCCCCGATTTCATCAAGGAAGAGTGTTCCACCGTTTGCTTGTTCAAAGCGTCCTGTGCGGGCACCAGTTGCCCCTGTAAACGACCCTTTTTCATGACCGAACAGTTCTGACTCGACGAGATCCTTAGGAATGGCTGCCATATTCAATGCGATGAATGGCCCACTTTTTCGTGGTGAATTTGCGTGAACAGCCTTGGCTACTAACTCCTTACCTGTGCCCGACTCTCCGTTAATTAGTACAGTGATTTCAGCTTGAGCAAGTCGCCCAATCGCTCTAAACACGTCCTGCATTGCGGGCGCCTCACCTAAGATGAGTGGGTGTGTCTCGTCAGACTCAGTTTCGGCAACGACGGTCGGTTCTTGATGGCGCTCGAGAGCACGTTGTACTAATAGAATTGCGTCATCGACATCAAAGGGTTTGGGTAGATATTCAAATGCACCACGACTGTACGAAGCGACTGCGCTATCCAAGTCTGAGTGGGCAGTCATAACGATAACTGGCAGTTTGGGGGAAACAGTGTGAAGATGCTCTAGAAGCGATAACCCGTCTTCACCAGGCATGCGGATGTCGGTCATCACGACAGTCGGCGTATTTGCTTCCAGCGCCTTTCGAGCAGCTTTAGCGGAGTCGAAGACTGCGTGCTTAAGTCCCGCTCTCAAAAGGGCCTTTTCTAAAACCCAACGGATAGAACGGTCATCATCAACGACCCAAACTGTCGGTGAACTCATGGCGTATCTCCAAATGGCAATATCACATCGACCGCGGTGCGTCCCGGTTCGGACTCGACTTCAATCCAGCCGTGATGCCGTGAAATAATAGTTTGTGTGATTGATAGTCCAATACCTGAGCCTTGTGCTCGGCCTGATACCATCGGGAAGAAGATTCGGTCTTTGAGATCGTCGGGAATCCCAGGACCATTATCTTGAACACGAAGACGGATAGCAGAGCTTACTATGCCGGTTTCTGGGTCATGTTTTCTGATGGCTCTTGTGATGAACAAAATTTCGGGATTGGCGGTACCACCTTCTTTTAAAGCTTGAGCAGAATTTCTGGCTATGTTGATGATTGCCTGTGTCAGCTGTTCTTCATCTGCGAGGATTTCTGGGAGACTCGGATCATAATCGTGGGCAATAAAATATGCTCCTCCAATCTCAGCACTAATAAGTGCCCGACAGTGTTCTAAAACTCTGTGGATATTTGTGGTTTGAAATTTCTCTTGCTGGTAAGGCCCAATCAATCTGTCAACTAGGTTAGTAAGCCGATTGGCTTCGAAAATGATTATCTGCAAATATTCCTGAAAAATAGAAGCGTCCGCTTCTTTAGCCATCAACTGTGCAGCACCTTTAATGCCTCCTAACGGATTCTTCACTTCGTGGGCTAAACCTCTAAGAATTTTTTTTAAATTATTCTCATCGGTCGCGTATTTCGAATCTCTGGCAATTTTCAATAAGTTATCTACCTGAGAAAATTCGATCATCAAAAATGGCCTCACCGCTGTTGCCAACGATTCAGAGGTAGTAGTTTTTTGGATTTGACTGAAAGATGCGTCGACAGTCGCTAAAGCACTATGGCGCCCTAGCTTCAATTCCCTGATTGTAAAGGGGCGGCCAAACCTTAGACAGGCTTCGAGGGCCTCCAAATATTGGCTATCAGACTTATTAACGATCCAAGTATCAAAAGATTTTCCGATTACCTGAGACCTGGTTGTACCCAAGATTTGAAGAGCTGAATCATTTGCCCACGTTACTTCTAGTGACTGATTTAGAAGTAAAACGCCGGTGGCTAAGTTCTCCTGAAGTATTGTGGGGATCATAAAATGGGCCGAGATAATTTCTCGGCCCGCCTCATTTACACGCTGTAGTACATACCGAATTCGACCGGGTGAGTGGTCATATTCAGGCGCTCGACTTCTTCTCGCTTCAGAGCGATGTATCCATCGATCATATCGTCAGTGAAGACGCCACCTGCGGTCAGGAAGCCGCGATCTGCGTCGAGAGCATCCAGCGCCTGTTCCAAACTAGAGCAAACCGTTGGAATAGCAAGAGCTTCCTCTTCAGGAAGATCATATAGATCCTTGCTAGCAGCCTCACCTGGGTGAATCTTGTTCTGAATTCCGTCAAGGCCGGCCATTAGCATTGCAGAGAATGCTAAGTATGGGTTCGCTGTTGGATCCGGGAAGCGTACTTCGATACGACGTCCTTTCGCGCTTGAAACGTAAGGAATACGAATCGATGCAGAACGGTTACGCGCTGAGTACGCGAGCATGACCGGCGCTTCGAAGCCAGGAACCAAACGCTTGTATGAGTTTGTTGACGCATTCGCGAAGGCGTTGATGGCTCGCGCATGCTTGATGATACCGCCGATATAGTACAGCGCTTCGTCCGACAATCCCGCGTATCCATTACCCGCGAACAAGTTCTGACCGTCTTTCCAGATCGACTGATGGCAATGCATACCTGATCCGTTGTCGCCAACAAGAGGCTTCGGCATGAAGGTCGCCGTCTTGCCATACGCATGCGCCACATTGTGGACCACGTACTTGAGGATTTGCACCTCATCAGCTTTTTTTACCAGGGTGTTAAATTTGACACCGATTTCATTCTGACAGGCTGTGGCTACTTCGTGATGATGAACTTCTACCTCGAGGCCCATGGCTTCCATGGTCTCGCACATAGCTGTTCTTAAATCCATTGCCGAGTCGATTGGGGGCACGGGGAAGTAGCCTCCCTTGACCCCCGGTCTGTGGGCCATATTTCCGCCTTCAAACTCTGCACTGTTGGCCCACGCTGCCTCTTCAGCGTCGATCTTGTACATCGCTCCGGACATGTCAGCCTTCCATTGGACGTTATCGAACACAAAGAATTCTGGCTCTGGTCCAAAGAAAGATGTGTCACCGATGCCAGTCGACTTTAGGTACTCTTCTGCGCGGAGGGCTACTGACCGCGGGTCGCGCTCGTAGCCTTGCATGGTGCTAGGCTCAACGATATTACATCTGATATTCACGGTGACCTCTTCCGTGAACGGATCTACTACTGCTGTTGAATCGTCTGGCATCAAGATCATGTCGGACTCGTTGATCCCCTTCCATCCAGCGATAGAGGAGCCGTCGAACATGGCGCCCTCAGCAAAAAATTCGCTGTCCACTTTTGAGGCTGGAAACGTCACGTGTTGCTCTTTTCCACGCGGGTCTGTGAAACGAAGGTCTACCCAACGGGCTTCGCTGTCAGCAATTAATTTCATAGTATTTTCGGACATGTTTGACTCCGTATTCCGAATTCATAATCTCAACCCGTCGGGTCAAGCGCTCACCTGCTGGTAGCAATCGCTGTGCCGTTTTTTTAACGGCTTGGTTTTCAAGCCAGTGCGGGTGCTATTGTGGTGCAAGTCGATGTAAAATTGCACCTTAATTGTGCATTTTAATCGTCTAATCGCACAAATATGGTGCAAAAAGTGCTGCTGCAAAAAAACACACAGCTGTCACCAAGTGTCCGTTATACTCCCGCGCGCTCGGAGGACTTTATGATTGAACGAATACGCAACGTGGCGATTATCGCGCACGTTGACCATGGCAAAACTACACTTGTCGACAAGCTGTTAGCTGCGTCTGGAACCCTCGACAGGAAAGAGATCCTTAACGAACGCGTGATGGACTCAAACGATCAGGAAAAAGAACGTGGAATCACGATTCTGGCGAAAAACACTGGTCTTAATTGGAATGACTACCGTATTAACGTCGTCGATACACCAGGTCACGCCGACTTCGGTGGTGAAGTTGAACGTGTTTTGTCGATGGTCGACGCAGTGCTCTTGGTTGTTGATGCTGCAGAAGGTCCAATGCCACAAACACGTTTTGTGACGCAGAAAGCGTTCAATCAGGGATTGAAACCGATTGTTATCGTCAACAAAGTCGATAAAGTTGGTGCAGATCCACATGGTGCTATCGATAAAATATTTGATTTATTTGACCAGCTCGGTGCGACAGATGAGCAACTGGATTTCCCGGTTGTATATTGTTCTGCTGTTAACGGCTTATCAGGTCCTGAACCAGATCAGTTGATTGAGAGTATGGAGCCGATCCTTCAAGCAATCGTAGACCATTGTCCTGCTCCAAAGGTTGATCTCGATGGTCCGTTACAGTTGCAGGTTTCGGCGCTCGATTACAACTCGTTTCAGGGCGTGATTGGTGTTGGACGTATACGTCGCGGTAAGTTGAAGCGGAATCAACAGGTCACCGTGGTTGACCGAGACAGTGGTACTCGCAACGGGAAAGTCCTCCAGATTCTCGGATATTTAGGTCTTGAACGGATTGAACAGCAGTCGGCGACAGCTGGCGACATTGTGTGCATCACCGGTCTTGATCCGCTCTCGATTTCAGACACGATTTGCTCGATTGAATCACCACAAGGTCTACCGCCCCTCACCGTAGATGAACCGACCGTCAGCATGACATTCCAAGTGAATGACAGTCCATTCGCGGGCAAAGACGGTAAGTATGTGACGTCAAGAAATATCAAAGATCGACTGGATCGGGAATTGATTCACAATGTGGCGCTTCGAGTTGAGCAGGGTGACTCACCGGATAAATTCGTCGTTTCAGGTCGCGGTGAATTGCATTTGTCCGTCTTGATTGAGTCAATGCGACGAGAAGGATTTGAACTCGGTGTTTCTCGACCTGAGGTCATT